>JAFTTU010000056.1 GCA_017466635.1 Bacteroides sp. | reverse complement strand
TTCAGGACGTAAGCGGTCAATATCAGCAGATGGAAGGAGACAAGAATCTGACTACTAACCGCAACCGTTATACCGTATTCTCTTTGTGGGACACTTACCGTAATGTTCATCAGTTGATGACCTTGGTTTATCCGGAACGTCAGATGGATATGATTCATACCATGATGGGCATGTACAAGGAACATGGATGGTTCCCGAAGTGGGAACTCTTCGGTCAGGAAACATTGACAATGGAAGGTGACCCTGCTATTCCGGTATTGGTAGATTCTTGGATGAAGGGTTTGCAGGACTTCGACATCAACTTGGCTTACAAGGCAATGTACAAGAGTGCAACCACTCCGGGTAAGGATAACTTGATGCGTCCGGACAATGATGACTATATGGCGAAGGGTTATGTACCGATGGAAAGCCAGTTCGATAACTCGGTGTCTCATGCATTGGAATATTATGTAGCCGATTATGCTCTTTCTACTTTGGCAGAAGCTCTCGACAAGAAGGAAGATGCCAAGTTGTTCTACAAGCGCTCTATGGGTTACAAGAACTATTATTGCAAGGACTTCGGTACGCTCCGTCCGATTACCAAGGAAGGCAAGTTCTATGAACCGTTCGACCCGAAACAAGGTGAAAACTTCGAACCTAGTCCAGGTTTCCACGAAGGTAATGCATGGAACTACACCTTCTTCGTACCACATGACATCAAGGGATTGACCAAGTTGATGGGTGGAAACAAGAAGTTTGTAGACAAGTTGCAAAGCGTATTTGATCGTGGTAACTACGACCCGACCAACGAACCGAATATTGCTTATCCATATTTGTTCAGCCGCTTCAAAGGCGAAGAATGGCGTACTCAGAAGTTGATTAAGGAATTGTTGGCTAAGCACTTCACTAATCAGCCGGCAGGTATTCCGGGTAATGATGATACCGGTACCATGTCTACATGGGCAATCTTCAGTATGATGGGGCTTTATCCAGACTGTCCGGGTGTTCCTGAGTATACTTTGACTACTCCAACATTTGATGAAGTAGTAGTAAAGCTCGACCCGAAGTATTGGGGCAAGGATAAGCTTGTCATCAAGAAGGAAGGCAACGGTGATTACATCAAGGAAATCAAGCTCGATGGTAAGAAGTACGGCAAGTACCTCATCACTCACGAAGACTTGATTAACGCTGGTGAAATCACATTTGTAACAATGGATAGATAATAACCGATTTCTCCCCCTTGTGAAGGGGGCTGGGGGATGTTCCTTTGGTTAGGGAGAACATACGTTTTCATCCTTTTCGTACCATAGCTAATGGAACATCCCCCTAGCCCCCTTCACAAGGGGGATTTAATAAAAATACCCATGAAAAAACTATTTACCATACTAAGCGGCTTGTGCATCGCAACCACACTCCAAGCACAAGTCCGTACTGAACAACTCTTGGAAAAAGGCTGGAAGTTCACTCGCGATGACAAAGCCGAATTCTCACAAGCTGGTTATGACGATGCCAAATGGCAGACTGTAACCATTCCTCACGATTGGGCTATTTATGGTCCTTTCAGCATTAATAACGATAAGCAGAACATTGCCATTACACAGGACGGGCAGAAAGAAGCGATGGAACATGCCGGACGTACTGGTGGGCTTCCGTTCGTAGGTGTGGGTTGGTATCGTCTGGATTTTGAAGCTCCTTCGTTTGCGAAGGGCAAGCAAGCAACCTTGATTTTCGATGGCGCCATGAGTCATGCTCATGTGTACATCAATGGTCAGGAAGCCGGTTATTGGCCATACGGCTATAACTCGTTCCATGTAGATGCAACTCCTTACTTGAAACCGGGTGAAGTGAATGAGCTTGCCGTTCGTCTGGAAAACGAAAATGAATCTTCCCGTTGGTATCCGGGTGCAGGTCTTTATCGAAATGTACACTTGGTGGTGACTGAAGATGCTTATGTTCCAACTTGGGGTACTTATGTAACTACTCCGGTTGTCAACGAAAAGTATGCGAAGGTAGTCTTGAATACTAAGTTGGCTACAGCAAAGGGAGCCGATAGAAGTGCTTACCGTATTGTTACTGAAATCAAGGATCCAAATGGTAAGGTAGTGGCTAAGGAAGAAAACAAGCTGAGTGTTTATAATGAATGTCAGTTCGAACAGGAGTTTGCCGTGGCTACTCCGGCATTGTGGAGCGTGGAAAATCCGTTTCTTTACACAGCAGAATCCAAAATTTATGCAGGCAATACCTTGAAGGACGAATATACCACTCGTTTCGGTATCCGTACCCTTGAAATCATTCCTGAAAAGGGTTTCTTCTTGAACGGTAAGCTCACCAAGTTCAAGGGTGTATGTAATCATCACGACCTTGGCCCGCTCGGTGCAGCTGTGAACGATGCAGCTATCCGTCGCCAAATCCGTATCATGAAGGATATGGGTGCCAATGCTATCCGTACTTCTCACAACATGCCGGCTCCTGAGTTGGTAGAAGCTTGCGACGAAATGGGTATGATGTTGATGCTCGAATCGTTCGACGAATGGAAGAGCGCAAAGGTGGGCAATGGTTATCACAAGATTTTCGACGAATGGGTAGAAAAGGACTTGGTGAACTTGATTCATCACTATCGTAACAACCCGAGTGTGGTGATGTGGTGTATCGGTAATGAAGTACCCGACCAATGGAATGGTGACCGTGGTCCGAAGCTTTCCCGCATGTTGCAGGATATCTGCCACCGCGAAGACCCGACTCGTCCGGTAACTCAAGGTATGGATGCTCCGGATGCTGTTGTGAACAACAATATGGCCGCTACCATGGATGTAGCCGGTTTCAACTATCGTCCGCACCGTTATTTGGAAAACTACAAGAAGCTTCCGCAACAGATTATTCTTGGTAGCGAAACCGCTTCAACCGTCAGTGCCCGTGGTGTCTATAAGTTCCCGGTGACTCGTCAGAGCATGAAGAAGTACGATGACCATCAGTCATCTTCATACGATGTGGAACATTGCGGTTGGTCCAATCTTCCGGAAGACGACTGGATTTGGCACGATGACAAGTCCTGGGCGATTGGTGAATTTGTATGGACAGGGTTCGACTATTTGGGTGAACCGACTCCTTATTATACCGATTGGCCAAGCCACTCTTCTTTGTTCGGTATCGTAGACTTGGCTGGTCTTCCGAAAGACCGTTTCTACCTCTATCGTAGTCATTGGAACAAGGAAGTGGAAACCCTCCATATCCTCCCTCATTGGACATGGCCGGGACGTGAAGGCGAAGTGACTCCGGTATTCGTTTATACCAACTACCCGAGTGCAGAACTCTTCATTAACGGCAAGAGCCAGGGCAAACGTACCAAGGACTTGACCGTGACTCCGGAAAACAGTGCAGACTCTACTTCCATGGCTAACTTCAAGCGTCAGCAACGCTATCGCCTGATGTGGATGGATACCAAGTATGAACCGGGTACTGTGAAGGTGGTGGCTTACAACGACAAGGGTGAAGCCGTAGCCGAAAAGGAAATCCATACAGCCGGCCGTCCGCATCACATCGAGTTGGAAGCCGACCGTCAGACTATCAAGGCCGATGGACGTGACCTTTCGTTCATCACCGTGAAGGTAGTGGATAAGGATGGCAACCTCTGTCCGGATGCTCAGCACTTGATTAAGTATAGTGTAAAGGGAGAAGGTTTCTACCGTGCCGGTGGTAATGGTAACTCGGTATCGTTGGAACTCTTCCACGAACCGAAGATGCAGGTATTCAATGGTATGATGACCGCTATCGTGCAGACCAACGGCAAGCCAGGCGACATCGTTCTTACTGCTAGCGGTAAAGGATTGAAGTCAGGCAAAATCGTAATTAAGGCAGAATAAGCATGTGAACTGAACTTGCTTCACTCTATCACTTCCGGCACTCTCTGCTGATTTTCAATCGGCTGGGGTGCCGGAAACTTTTTTCCATATCCCAATACTTGAGACAACAAGCTTCGGAATTATTGGATAATGGCAAATTAAAAGGGTCCATTTATATGCGTATTTCCTCAATTATGACTATCTTTGTGCATAATTGAAAAATTAAAGAACTCATGAGCAACCAAAGATATATGCAACGTGGTGTTTCTGCGTCTAAAGAAGATGTACATAATGCCATCAAGAACATCGACAAAGGGATTTTCCCAAAAGCTTTCTGTAAAATCATTCCTGATATATTGGGAGGAGACTCTGAGTATTGCAACATCATGCATGCCGATGGAGCGGGAACCAAATCTTCACTCGCTTATCTTTATTGGAAAGAAACAGGTGACATTAGCGTATGGAAAGGTATTGCTCAAGACGCACTCATCATGAACATTGATGATTTACTTTGTGTAGGTGCGGTAGATAATATTCTTGTTTCATCAACAATCGGTCGTAACAAGCTCCTTGTTCCGGGAGAAGTGATTTCGGCTATCATCAATGGTACCGACGTGCTTCTTGCTGAACTTCGTGAAATGGGTATTGGCGTATATGCAACCGGTGGAGAAACGGCAGATGTAGGCGATTTGGTACGGACCATCATCGTAGATTCTACTGTGACATGTCGTATGAAGCGTAGCGATGTGATTGATAATGCCAATATCTGTCCCGGTGATGTGATTGTAGGTTTGGCTTCTTACGGTCAGGCCACGTATGAAAAGGAATACAACGGCGGTATGGGAAGCAATGGCTTAACCAGTGCCCGTCACGATGTGTTCTCGAAATACTTGGCTGAAAAATATCCGGAAAGTTATGATAAAGGCGTACCTGAAGAGCTTGTATATAGCGGCGGGTTGAAGTTGACAGATGCCGTAGAAGGTTCTCCAATCGATGCAGGTAAGTTGGTTCTTTCTCCGACTCGTACTTATGCACCGGTAGTGAAGAAGTTGCTCGATGCCCTCCGTCCGGAAATCCATGGTATGGTGCATTGCTCGGGTGGTGCACAAACCAAGGTGCTTCACTTTGTGGGTGACAATTGTCGCGTCGTTAAGGACAACATGTTTCCGGTTCCTCCATTGTTCAAGGCAATTCAAGAACAAAGTCAGACGGATTGGAGTGAAATGTATAAAGTTTTCAATATGGGACATCGGATGGAAGTGTATCTTTCACCTGAATATGCAGAAGAAGTCATTGCCATTTCGAGAAGCTTCGGTATAGAGGCTCAAATTGTCGGGCGCATCGAAGAAAGCGGTGGAAATAAGGAATTGATCATACGTTCAGATTATGGTGTATTTACTTATAGGTAAAGAAAAAAGTGCGCTACAAGCAAATGTAGTGCACTTTTTTTACTAATAATTTAAAACTAACTTTAAGAATCCATTTAAAATTTAGATATATGAGAGCACTTATTAGCGTCAGCGACAAGACAGGGGTTGTGGAATTTGCACAGCAACTCCGTTCTTTGGGCTGGGAGATTATCGCCACAGGCGGTACTATGAAACTTTTGCGTGATAGCAACGTGGAAGTTATCAACATCAGTGATGTAACAGGATTCCCTGAAATTTGTGACGGGCGTGTAAAGACACTGCACCCTAAGGTACATGGCGGATTGCTTGCACGCCGGGATGATGAAAGTCATCTTCAGGCATTGAAGGACAACGGCATTGAATTTATTGATATGGTATGTGTAAACCTCTATCCGTTCCGTCAGACAATTGCCAAGCCGGATGTAACCATGGAAGATGCTATCGAAAATATCGATATAGGTGGTCCTTCAATGCTTCGCTCGGCTGCCAAGAACTATAAAGATGTGACAGTCGTTTGTGATCCTGCCGATTATGCGACCATCATCGAAGAAATCAAGGAAGGAGGCAATACGACAGTGGGAACACGTTTGCAACTTTCAGCCAAGGCATATACCCATACAGCCGAATATGACTCGATGATTGCCACTTACATGCGTAAGGCTGCAGGATTGAACGAAAAGCTTTTCTTGGAGTTTGATTTGGTACAAGGATTGCGTTATGGCGAGAACCCTCATCAGCAAGCCAAGTTCTATGGCTCTGCTGAATCTGGTTCATACTCATTGGCTAATGCCAAGCAATTGAATGGTAAGGAACTTTCGTATAATAACATTCAGGATGCCAATGCGGCTCTTTGTATCGTGAGAGAGTTTGACGAACCGTTCTGTGTAGGCTTGAAGCACATGAATCCTTGCGGTGCAGCCATCGGAATGGATGTAGTGGATGCATGGACCAAGGCTTACGAAGCCGACAAGGTAAGTATTTTTGGAGGTATCGTAGCGGTAAACCGTGAAGTGACTCGTGAAGCAGCCGAGTTGATGAAGCCTATTTTCTTGGAAATCATCATGGCTCCGTCATTCTCCGAAGGTGCATTGGAAGTGCTTTGTACCAAGAAGAACCTCCGTCTCTTGCAGGTGGATATGACAAAGGACGAACGTGTAGTAAATCAGTATGTAAGCGTAAACGGTGGTTTGCTCGTTCAGGATTTGGACAAGTCAACAGCTGAAGTGACAGCCGAAATGTGCGTCACCGAAACTAAGCCGACAGCCGAACAAGTTGTAGACCTTAATTTTGGTTGGAGAATTGTGAAGCACGTCAAGTCCAATGCTATCGTGGTCGTAAAGGATGGAAAGACTTTGGGTGTCGGTGCAGGACAGATGAATCGTGTTGGTTCTGCTGAAATAGCATTGAAGCAAGCAGCAGCTGCTGGGCATACAGAAGGATTGGTATTGGCATCGGATGGTTTCTTCCCGTTTGATGATACAGTTACTTTGGCTTCTCAATATGGGGTTACTGCTATTGTCCAACCGGGCGGTAGTGTACGTGACGAGGATTCTATCAAGAAAGCCAATGAGTATGGAATAACCATGTTGTGTACCGGCATGCGTCACTTTAAACATTAATTATGTTCGACTGAACGCTGGAACGACCAAATCACAACGGTATGATAATCGCTATCGTACAGCCCAACGGCAAGCCGGGCGACATCGTTCTTACTGCTCGTGGTAAGAGATTGAAGACTGGCAAGATTGTGATTAAGGCAGAAAAACCCTTCCTTGTCAGTGGTTTGAGGCAAAATACGTTTCAGGTTTCAAACTGTTTGATATACTGAGAGATACGCTGAAGGCAGACTCGTTTTTGCTTTCAGCGTATTTTTTAATCTGTTTGTCGTCAGAAGTTCAGTATATACCCCTTTCCTGTTGATTCTATTGCAATGGTATGGTCGATGCTCAACGCTTTACGAACTCGGCTGATGAAGTTCTGCAAGCTTGCTTCGCTCATCGGAGTGTCTTCCCAAAGCTCACTGAAATCGGTGTATGGCACACTCTTTCCCTTGTTTTCGTAGAGCAAGGTCAGTATGCCATATTCCATCCAGGTCAGTCGCTTCACTTCTTCGCCTTGGTGTGAAAGGATGCGTGTTTCCGTGTTCAGCTCCATCTCTCCGATGTGCAGGATGGTCTGTTTCCATTCGTGCGCATACCGTTCGATGTATGCTTTCAGTTCATACACGTCTATCGGCTTTTTCAGATAGACGATGGCTCCTTGTTGCAGGGCACGTTTCACCTCATCGGCCTCGGTGTGCGAGGAGATGATGATGACGGGTAGGGTGTCTGTCACTTGACGGATGTCGGTCATGCGTGTGATGCCGTCGCCTGTTCCCACTTCGATGTCCAGCACGGCGATGTTTGGTTGGAATTCATTGACGATGGCCTTCAGACCGGTCAGTGAACTTTGGTAATGCACTTCCATGCCCTCCATGGTCAGTGCGGTGGTCAGGATATTTCCTAATAAAGTATCGTCGTCTATCAGCAATACTTTGATGGGGCGGGTTCTCATAGATTCTTTTTTTTATGTACGTTAATTATTTCATTGGGAATATGCAAGAGAACGTACTCCCTTTTCCCGGTTCGCTTTTTACTCGGATAGACCCTCCATGTGCTTCCATGATGTAGTACGTGAAAGCCAGCCCAATGCCGTATCCCCTTCGTCGTACCTCCTTGTCGTTGGGCACTTGGAAGTACTGCTCGAATATCTTCCGGTGATATTTCCGTTCGATGCCCCATCCGTTGTCTTCCACTTCCAGACAGGTGTGTGTCTTGTCTTGACGGATGCGGATACGTATTTCCACTCCGTCGTCCGAGTACTTCAAGGCATTTTCTATCAGGTTCCGTAGCACGTTGGTGATGTAGAGTGCATCCACTTCCAGCATGACGGGTATCTGTTCGTTTTCTATACGGATGAGGTGTGGCTTTCCCGTGTAGGTGGCGGACAGGCTTTCTTTCGCCAGTTTCACCAGTTGCACCAAGTCCGTTTCCTTCTTCTGCAAGTGTAGTTGCTGACGGTCACGCCGTGCGGTGACCAATAGCGACTCGATGTCGCTCACCATGCATTGTGCCTGACGGATAGTTCCGTCCATCAGCGTTCGTGCCGATGGGTCCGTCTGTTTGTTCCGTAGGAATCCCAACAGGGTGATGACTCCGTTCAGCGGAGCCTTCAGGTCGTGTACCGTACCGTTGATGTTCGCTTCGCGTTGCTTGAAGAGGAGGTTTTTCTTTCGGATGACCACCATCAGATAGACCACGCAACCCAAAATCACGGCCACCATCCCTACGGAAGCCATTAGGATGTAGAGCATCTGGCGAAGAAAAGCCGATAGTCCGATGTCTGCCTTCACTTGTAGAAATTGCAGCCCTTTTGTTCCGATGGGGAATAGGCGGGTGCTGCTTGTTGCTTCGGAGCTTTCTTTCAGTGTTCCCGTCTGTTCAGTCACGATGGTATCCTTGTCATATATCATTAGTCTGTATCGAGCTTCTATCTTGGCTTTTTGAAGTTCCGCTTGAAACAGGCTGTCGAGGGTATGTAGCCGGATGTAGTTTTCCTTTTCGATTAGTTTGTCCTGAATGATTTGCAGGAGTACATCATACATGTTTGAACCGATGTTCTTTGCTCTTAGTACATCATAATTTAAGGTGTCTCCTTTCAAGGAACTTCGTTCTTCGGGTGTCATGTCCTTGGCACGTTTATAGACGAATGTCGGATTCTTCGGGTCTTTAAAAGGTTGTTTCTTTTCTCGATATGCTATTTCCTTGCCAATGCTGCATTCCAATGCCGACTCCATTGTTTCGATGGTTTGGCTCGTAAAGGATCGATACATGCTCCTCATCCACAAGCCTTGCAGACTGAATACGGCGATGGTACTGACAATAACGATTGCTATGACTTTCTTCATGCTTCTTCTCCTTATTTATATATGCGGAGCGAATATAGTGAAAAAAAGCATATCCTGAGTCTTGGTTAGAAAATTGTTAGAAAAAGATTAGGAAATGCTTAGAGAACGGTGAAAAGTGTTAGAAAAAGATGAGAATCTCGTTAGGGATTGTCTGAAAGAATCCGTATATATTTGTAGCGGAAAAAATGAAGATTTCATAAAATATCGAGTTAACAACGAATTAATACGCCAAGAAAATGAGAAAGATTGATTTATTTATAATTCTGTCATTACTCTTTATCCCATTGCAAGCACAATATCGGATTACAGGGAAAGTAACAGATGAAAATAAGGAACCGATACCAGGAGCAAGTGTAGTCTTTGTCCAGAATGATTCCTTACGAGGAATGACGTTGACTGATAACGATGGTAAATGGACAGTTGATGAACTTTGGAAAGGGGAATATCAGATGACCATTTCCTTTATAGGCTATACTCCAATTGAACACAAGGTATTTGTCACCAAGAACATGAACATGGATTTTATCCTTTTGGAAGAAATGGTAGAAGCACTTGACGAAGTTACAGTTACCGCCAATCGTGCTAACTTAATAAAGTCTAATCCCAAAGGGTCTACTTTTTTCCTTTCCAGCAATGCCCAAAATGCGATGAACATATACGGTGCCTTGTCTGAAATACCCATGTTGTCGGTCAACGAAGTAGAGCATACCATTTCTACGGCATTTGGAGGTCAAGTACTGGTTCTAATCAATGGTGTCCCCCGTGGCAATGCATTGGAAAGTGTCGACCCGAAAGATGTATTGAGTGTAGAAGTGATGGACACTCCATCGGCACGCTATCTATCGGAAGGATTTACGCAAGTAGTCAATATCAAGACCCGTAGAAAAGCACATAAGTACCAACTTCTGAACATCTCGACCGAACATAATCCAGGCTTATACACCGGTTCAGCAAATGGAGGCTATGAGTTAGGGACTGACAAGTATTCTTTCTATGTGAATGGCAGAATGTTTTATTTCAACGACAATCATTTCGACCAGACAGATGAGCAAAGTACATCCAACACCAACAAGACACAAAACACCAATGGAATATCAGACCAATATTCCTATAACGTGACTTTGGGAGGTGACTGGGTGATAAATGACAAGAGCTATTTATCTTACAATGCAGCCCTTCGCGGCATTCCGACGGAATCCACACAAGAAGGAAAAGGCAAACTGGAGAATAAAGAATTCATTACAGAGTACGACGTCTATAAACACAGCAAAAGCAGTTCGTGGGTGAATGTATATAACTTGTACCATCGATATGTTTTCAACAAAAATACCACATTAGAAAATTCTTTGAATTTTACATACAACTGGAATGATGACCGTGACGAGCAGATGGAAGAGGGAACGAACTATCTGTATCAGAATCTGAATCGAAACAGAACCGATGTCTATACAGGGAATTATACGGCAGTATTCGGGAAATCATTCAAAAAGTCTGCTTTGGAAATAGGAAACAAGTTACAATATGAACGGATGGATTTGGAACAACCGTCATCTGTCATTCCTAACAATTTTACCCATAGCCGATGGAAGGAATACTTGTATGCAGACTATACCTATAACGGAAATCCCTTTTCTTTCTCCACTTCCTTGGGTTGGGATTTGACTTTTAATGAAGTGGAAGGAAAGAAAAAGAACTATTCACGTTTGAAATATAGTGTCAGTATGGATGTAAACCTTGGCAAGCATGGTGGTGTCAAACTGTTTACACGGGGATACACCGTTGATCCTTCATCGGCCTACTTGAATCCTTATGACACTTCCGCAGACAGTCTTCTGATTGTCCAAGGAAATCCTTCTTTGACACCTTATTATTATAAGGAAGTAGGATTATCAGCGGGTTGTTCATTCGGGAATATCTATATTTGGCCACAATTGGTTTATAGCCATTGCTCTGACATGATAACGGCAATGGGATATTATACGGATGACAACATCTATGTGTCAACTTATGGAAATACAGACAAAGAAGAACTGCTTTCGGCAAGAGCCTTTATCCGATATTCATTGGGCAAATGGGGAGAAATAAGTTATACAGGTTCTTATAACCGACACTTCTTTTATACGGAAGTAAAGGATTGGTTTGACCATCGAGTCAATTGGAACTTCAGGTACAAGAACGTGAGTCTAAAAGGTCATGTAGGTACAGTGTCTCCTTCTTACACAGCCATCAAGAAGGTTGAAAGATCCATAGAATCCTTGGCTACTTTGAATTGGAGCGTAAGCAAACAGCTGTCTTTAAGAGCATCCGTCCGCTATTTCATCGGAGGACCTAAAACGTTTGAACAACAAACCCGACAGAATGACTATTATTCATACTTTCGACAGGAGTTTGATGGACGCAACTACTTAGCCATGATTGGTTTGACTTATCGTTGGCAGAACAAGATGAAAGCAAGGAAGACGAAGAAGTTGGATGTGAATGATGAACGTTTCAATTTGTTGACTGAATAATGAAATTCCCATTTAACAAGCAACACGACTCCATGCAATGTGGCACCACCTGCCTACAAATGATATGCAAGCACTATGGAAAGGAGTTCTCCATAGAGACCCTTTCCCGATATTGCTTTGCCACTACCGAAGGGGTGTCCCTGCTCGGCATCAGCGAAGCGGCAAACAAGTTGGGCTTGCATAGCATTTGTGGCAGAGTTTCGATGGAGCAGATGCAGGAAGCTCCGCTTCCCTGCATCCTCCATTGGAACCAGAACCACTTTCTGATATATGCGGTGTGTTGACACCCTTTGCGATAGACAATATTACATTTATCCGTATTAGAAAACCGAGAAACTTGTCATTTATCCGTATTAGGATGAAAAACTTTCTGAAGCTCCGGTAATTATAGTCAGGTTTTCAACCTTTATTTTGTCTCGACAACCTCAATGGTTGCTCGGGACTTTTTCTTATTCCCCATTATAACTGATGATTTCTATTGTGCTTGAATTCTTTTCATTCTTATCAACAAACCTTGTTCAGACTGCTTCCATAGTCAAAAAGATAAGCATCTATTTTTAAATCATCAGTGTTGTTTCGTTGTTCTACACTGATGTTTTGCTGTTCAACACTGCTGAATGACGATACAACACTGATGATTTAAGAATGGATACAGACATAACAGAGAAAACGCATGAATTAAAAAGCTTTTAACCAGGCTATTAGTAAACTTTTAAGATAATCTTCGTCCCACGCTGCTTTCATTCTTTTTCTTTTGATCGAGGCTTTCTTGTCCTTATGCTGATGATTCTTCAGGATTTCAGAAAGATTTCAGATTATTTATTTGGTGAAAAGAGTTGATTGCTCTAATTTTGTGAGTATCCCTATCGGAATGAACTTAAAACGTAATAATTATGAATCGAATTCTTTTTCTTATCATTATGCTGTATTTGGTATTTCCCTCTGCATTCGGTCAATATATGGTCGCTGTTGGAGGGGGAGACCCTGTAATGAACGCTTCGACAAGAGACACGATTGCCCAATGCGATATCCGGGTGAAATACGAATTGAAGTTTATGCCCGATACCTTGAAACGTGACCAATACAAGACTCAAGCCATGGTGCTCCGCATGAATACGAAAGGTGTTTCCCAATATCAGGAATATGGGAATTTCAGAAGTGATTCAGTCAGTGCTGCTCGTACCCGCAATGGAAAAATTAAGCTAAGTGATACCAACGAAGCTATCAAGTACCGGACAAAAGCACGTGATAATATCACGATTGCCAAATCATGGCCGGAAAAAAGTAAAATATTGGTAAAGGAAATAATAGGATTTGATGGAACGTTCTACTATACGGAAAATAAACCCGAATTCAATTGGGAAATAGATTTTAGCCAGACAAAAGAAGTAGCAGGCTATGTTTGCCATGCAGCTAAAGGCACTTATGCCGGAAGGGACTATCAAGCATGGTTCACTACTGACATTCCCATTAGTGACGGTCCTTGGTTGTTCTGTGGATTGCCTGGCCTGATATTGGAGGTCTCGTCGCTCGACGAGGAGTTTCTTTATACCTGTATGTCCATTCAGGAAGATACAGGTCTTATCATGTTAAGAGAGTTGGATACTGCATTCAAGACAACCCGGGAAAGATTTCTGAAAGCTAAGGAGCGATACAAAGTCAACCCGGCGGCCGGTGTGGCTGCTATGGTCGAGGCCGGAAAGTTACAAACTACGATGAATCTTAAAAATAGAAAACCACGTGCTTACAATCCGCAAGAGAAATATTAAGACAGTCTCAAAAATATTTGTGGAATAGAATTTATTTGTTTATTTTTATGTTATTATTGCTGAATTTAATTTTTTATTTTATGATAAAAACATTGGCATTATTGGCTGTTACGTTTGTTTTTATAACAACGGCTTTGGCTTATCCGATAACGATTAGAACATCTTGTGGAATCCATAATACAGATACTGAATTGTGGGACGGCATGTCTGTACAAGAAATTAAAACTGAACTTGAAAAAATATGTAGTGGAGTTCTGATGCCTCCTACAGGACCATATTCATTGTAATTTTAAATTAATTGAAAGCCATTTCTAAGAATTGTTTTATGGAATGGCTTTTCCTATAATAGAAAGACTTCATGAAACAATTATCTTTAATCATCATTCTGATTAGTGTCTGTATTCTCCCTCTCCATAGTCAGATATCTTATGTGCCAGGAGGAGGTGATCCTTTAGGATATCACCCAAGAATTGACACTTTGGATACATACAGCATTCAAGTGAAATATGAAATGAAGTTTGTGCCGGATACTTTGGCACGGGATAATTATAATACAGTCACAACCGTTCTTAATCTTAGTCCTAAAGGGCTTTCTTTTTTTCGTGAATATGGTTGGTTCCGTTCGGACTCGGTTGCTGCACATCATTTGGAAAACGGAAAAATCAGACATAGTATCAGTAACATGGCATATAAATACATGGGAAAGACATACGATAATTATATAATCGTGAAATCATGGCCGGAGAAAAGAGCGTTGTTTTATGTCGGACTCATAGGGTTGGAAGGGAGATTTGAATATACAGAGGATATGCCGGACTTTGGTTGGAAAATAAATTTTAATCAGACCAAGGAAATAGCCGGATACATTTGCCATGCTGCTAAAGGAAACTATGCCGGAAGAGATTATCAGGCATGGTTTACCACTGATATTCCCATTAGCGATGGTCCATGGAAGTTTCAGGGATTGCCGGGACTGATTCTGGAAGTCTCTTCGTCGGATAATGAATACATTTATACCTGTATGTCCATTCGGCAAACGGAGGGACCATTATATGTTGTTGGGCGGGATAAGTCTTTCAAAACAACTAGAGAAAAATTTCTGAAAGCGAAGAAAAAATACGAAACGAATCCTGCTAAAGCATTGGCTGCTATGTCGAGCAAAATTCAGAGCAACCTTAATTTGAAGAATCGTGCAGACGTTCCATACAATCCGCAAGAGAAATATTAGTATTCTACTCCTTCTGCTGGTGTGGAGCATCTTCACGGCTATGGGCCAAACAGTAATTTCGGGAACGGTTCGTGAAGCATCGGACAGGAAAATCATGCCTGAGGTCATCTGTATGCTTACGGATGCTTCGGGGAAAACCATGCTCGATTATGGATTCACCGACAAGGAACAACTATGATAGTAGTTCTTTCCGAAAATGCTTTCTATTAGCTTCCTGATTGTTTCTTGGAGAATGTTGCACCACTCCTACCACCGTATTAAGTAACTGAAATTTGCGGGAAATCGGGGATTTTACCATTTAAAATTTGCGGGAAATCGGGGATTTGGATGTTTTAAATTTGCGGGAAATCGGGAAATGCGTTATTTTTGCATCTGAAATAGCATTTGATATTATGGAAAAAAGAGTCTTTAGAAGGAAAATATACGACAGGATTCTTCAATGGAAACAAGAGTCTGATGGAGAAAGTGCTTTGATGATACAAGGTGCCAGACGCATTGGCAAATCGACAATTGCAGAAGAATTTGCAAAAAGAGAATACTCATCGTATTTGATTATAGATTTCAATAAGGCATCTGCAACTGTCAAGTCTTTATTTGATGATTTAATGGACTTGGACTTTATATTTCTCCAGTTGCAGACCATCTATAATGTCGTTTTGGAAGAACGTAAATCTGTCATCATCTTTGACGAAGTACAAAAATGTCCGAACGCAAGACAGGCTATCAAGTATCTTGTACAAGATGGTAGGTATGACTATATAGAAACAGGCTCACTTATTAGTATTAAACAAAACACTAAGGGGATAACGATTCCAAGTGAAGAGGAACAGATTGATATGTACCCAATGGACTTTGAGGAGTTCCGTTGGGCATTAGGCGACCATGCTTCAGTTCCGTTGATTAAGACATTTTACGAGAAACGAATGTCTTTAGGTGCGGCACATCTCACAAAGCAAAGAGATTTGAGACTTTATATGCTTGTCGGTGGAATGCCTCAGGCGGTAAATGAATATCTCAACACAAACAATCTTGCAAAGGTGGATGCTGTGAAGCGAAGAATCATTAAGTTATACTCGGACGATTTCTTAAAAATAGATTCAACAGGAAAGCTTAGCAAGCTGTTTATGGCAATCCCTGCTCAATTAAGCAAGAAATCAACCCGTTTTTACACAAACTCTGTTGTAGGAGAATTGGAAGAGAGTGCGGCGGCTGAAATGCTCATCAATCTTGAAGACAGTAAGGCTGTCCTTGTTTCATATCATTCGGATGATCCAAATGTAGGAATGTCGTTTACGCAAGATATATCAAAATATAAGCTCTTTGTTGCAGATACAGGGTTGTTCGTAACGATGGTGTTTTGGGATAAAGATTTTGCAGAGAATGTTATCTATCAAAAGTTGTTGGCTGACAAGTTGGAAGCTAATCTCGGTTATATATATGAGAATCTTGTGGCACAAATGCTTACCGCATCAGGCAATAAGTTGTTTTATTACACATTTGAAAAAGACGAGAAACATTCCTACGAGATTGATTTCTTATTGTCGAGAGGCAATAAGATTTGTCCGATTGAGGTTAAATCATCCGGATACAAAACTCATGCATCCCTTGATGCTTTTAGAGCAAAATACTCTGCTAGAATCAAAAACAGTTATCTGCTATACACCAAAGATTTCAAGATTGGAGATAATGAATTGATGTATGTACCTTTTTATATGACAGGAATGCTTTAGAGACACGGTGGCGGGAGTGACACGAGGTTTTTGCTGCTCCTGCAACCATTTACACGATGAATCATAACCAGTTAAGTCCCGGTGACAGGAGTGTATGCACTTTTGACAAAACTTCGATGAAATGGGCGTTTTTTGTATCTGACGTTTCTCGATTTCAGGAAAATTTCAGATTAGGGATGAGGATT
>JAFTTU010000116.1 GCA_017466635.1 Bacteroides sp. | reverse complement strand
GAAGCTTTCAAAGGTACTTTATGGTATTATTTAATGAAGGAATAAACTATGAACAAATGGATATTCATCTTCTTGGCAACGATGATGTGTGCTTGCCAACAAGAAGTCAAAAATGCAATCAAGGTAGATGAAATGCCTCCTATCTACCCCGATTATATCGGTGTTACCATCCCTGTCGGTATCGCTCCCCTGAACTTTGATTCGGAGGAAGAAGCAGAGCGTATGGATGTGGTAGTCAAAGGAAGCCAACAAGGAGAATTGCATGTGCAAGAAAAGTATGCAGCCTTCGACGTGGAAGACTGGCACCAACTGCTCCAAGCCAACCAAGGAGGAAAGCTTACTTTCTCGGTATGCATCCAACAAGCAGGGCAATGGTACCGCTACCAAGATTTTGAGATGCAAGTTAGTTCCTATGCATTGGAAGATTACGGACTGACTTACCGAAGAATAGCTCCGGGATATGAGGTATACAGTCACATGGGACTCTACGAACGCGAACTGGCTACTTTTGAAGAAAGAGCCATCATCGAGAACACCCAAGTACCGGGCATGTGTGTGAATTGCCATACGCCTAATCGTACTAACCCGGACGCATTTGTTTTCCATGTGCGTGGTTCTCATGGAACCACCTTGGTTCAACGAGATGGACAATTCGAAGTATTGAAAGCACAGAACGATAGCATCAAGGGGTCAATGGTATACCCGTATTGGCATCCTTCAGGAAAGTATTGTGCATTTTCCACCAACCAGACACGCCAAGGTTTCCACATGGTGAAGGACGAACGCATCGAAGTATTCGACCTTTCCTCGGATGTCTTTGTTTACGATGTAGAAAAACGGGAACTGATACTCGACTCCTTGCTGATGACTCAAAGCCATTCAGAAAATGTACCCGTCTTCTCACCAGACGGAAAGACCATCTATTACATGACGGCTCTCCAACAATCCTATCCGTTGGATTACAAGAAGGAACAATACAACCTTTGTCGCATCGGTTTCGATGCGGAGAAAGGCAAGTTCGGTGAGAAAGTCGATACGATATTCAATGCCGTAAAAATGAATAAAAGCTTGACTTGGCCACGACCTTCCTACGATGGTAAATTCTTAATGTTCAACCTGATGGACTATGGATATTTCTCCATTTGGCACAAAGAGAGTGACTTGTGGCTGATGAACCTCGAAACCGGAGCATCCTTCCCATTGGAAGCAGCCAACAGCGAAGATGCTGACAGCTACCACAATTGGAGCATCGGCTCTCATTGGTTTGTCTTCACCAGCCGCAGAGAGAACGGTCTTTATTCCCAACTCTATCTGTCGTGCATCGATGACGAAGGAAAACCGACCAAACCGTTCCTTCTGCCACAGAAGGATCCGAAGAAGTATTATGCCACCACGCTATACTCGTTTAATACACCTGACTTCACTTCCCGTCCGGTGGAATTCGATTCGCGTGCAGCATCGGCAGCCATCAGTAGCGACAAACGTATCCTAACCAGTATCAAACAATAGGTATGAGCAAGTGGAAGACATATAGCAAGTGGGTAGTCATGGCACTGGGAGTCGTGGCGGCTTTCCTCTTTTTCCAGCTTTACTATCCCTATCACTTGCTCCATCGGGAACAGGTTTCGCTATTCCTGTACAGCCAAGAATTCATCCTTGACAGGCTGATGCAACCGGGTGGAGTATCCATCTTGGGTGGGGAATTCCTGACACAGTTCTTCTACTTCATCGGAGGTGGAGCAACGGTAGTTACCCTCTTGCTTTTAGGGGTAGGCATCCTATGCTATCAGGCACTCCGTCGGTTCATGGGACATTGGATGGCACTCATCCTTTCCATTGCTGTATGTCTTTGGGAAGGAGGCAGACTCTGTATCGTCAATTATCCATTGGCCGCTACCCTCTCGCTGATGGGACTTTTCATCATCATCCGACTGATTACCTTCAAAGGGTCCAACCATTTAGGCAAGAATATAGCCGCATTGGTCTGCATACTCCTGTTCATTCCTTTCCAACCTCTGCGAGGCGTGAAAGCTTGGGGAACCCCCAATTTCTATCTGGAACATCTGTTGGCAATGGACGTCAACGCCTCTTATGGGAAATGGGAAAAGGTAAGCCAACTGGCACAAGAGGATGCCAAAACGGGCATCGGAACCTTTTACTACAACTTGTCCAATGCCATGAAAGGCCAATTGCCGGAGGGACTGATGCACTATTACCAACCGTTCAGCAAAGGCTTGTTCCTACCGGTTGACCCGTCGGGTAACTATCTCTCGTTCATGGCATCCAATGAACTTTGGTTCCATCTAGGCGACATGACTATGGCAGAACATAGCGCCATCCTCGGCATGATTTCTACCCAGGACCACCGCAGCGTCCGAATGATTAAGCGCATGGCAGAAATCAACTTGATTAACGGGGATGAAGAAGCCGCCATGAAGTATCTCCGCATGTTGCAGAAAACCTGGAAACACAAGCATTGGGCCGACCACCGAATACCCGGACAGCAGACACCGGCCGTACAGAAATGGTTGGAGCACAAACGCCAATACATACCGAAAGCCGATACCCTCCGTGCATCGGCCGATGCGCGTCTGTCATTGCGCCATTTGTTGGAAAGCAACCCGGATAATCTGTTGGCTTACCACTATCTGCTATGCTACGAATTGCTGAACAAGGATATTCACTCCTTCGTGAAAGATTACGTTCCTCAAAAGGGAATACCTAGCCGACTCTATCACGAAGCCATCCTGATTCATCTGATTCGTCAGAACGGCAATCTCACGGAAGAAGATTTCCAGACCTATCGGTTTACCCCCGAAGTGCTTCAGGACTTTCAGGAGTACACCCGCATGTATGAACAAAACCAAGGTAATGGAGCCGCCCTTCAATCCCGATTCGGGAAGACCTATTGGTTCTATTATCACTATGCAACGATGAAGAAATGAAAAGAAAGAACATAAATAATGCCTATTCATGGATGATTTTGATGGTTATCCTTCTCATCACCGCCTGCACGCCACAACCCGAAAACGTGACGGACACAGCCGAACTTGCCCCAATCTATCCCGACTATACGGACATCACTATCCCATCCAATATCGCTCCTTTGAACTTCCTGCTCCGCAATGAAGCAGAAGCCATTCAAGTTACCCTTCAGGGAGAAAAGGAAAATTGGACCATTCAG
>JAFTTU010000089.1 GCA_017466635.1 Bacteroides sp. | reverse complement strand
TTTCGCACCTTCTTGAATCCCAACTTGTTCATCAGTATCCCTACCCTGGTGGGACTGAGCAAGGTCTTCATCTCCAGATTGATGACCGACAAGATGTCCGCTACACTGTATACCTCGTATGCCTCGCCGGGTTCCGGAATGCGGAAGTGCTTCCGTATCTGTTGTTCTTCCAGGTTCTCCGCTTCGAAACGGCTCACATGAGGGGCAAGCGAACGGATTTCCTCCTGGTCGAACCAGTACTGGAAACCACTTTGCCAGAGATGCATGACTTGGCTATACAGTCCCGTGTAGTCCAACGGATGGTCGTAGGGACTGAGGATATTCTCTACCTCGAACGGCAGCCAGCGGCGGTTGCCCGTGATGTCCGTCAGGAAGTTGCGGTGATTGCCCGTACCGCAGAACGAAGCGACATGTGGACGTACCTCCTTATTGGAAGCATATACGGCACGCTCCACCACCTGCGGCATCGACACGATGGCTTTCATCTCTTCCACTTCCTTGTCCGACATGGTCGAGATTTCTTCCAGACAGATGAGTCCCGCTTCCGCCAACTGAATGCGGTCGTCTTTATCCGACTTGCGGTAGTTGGTCTTCGCCACATAATATTTCCGCAGTTCGGGCGGAAGCAGATAGTGAAACCAAGTGGTCTTGTAGATGCCTTGCGGACCTATCAGCACCAATATCTCGTGGTTTACGCGGTCGCTCAGAAAACCTGCCACCATTGCCACCAGCCATTTCTGCAGGCATTGACGGAAGATGCGTTTCATTTCGGGCGATTCATCCGTCAACGTCACGGTACCGGCCAGCGCACCGATGTGGTCGGTATCGCCTTCCTGCCAAGAGGGCAAGGCGTAGAAGTAATCCTTGAAGGGATGGATAAGCGGTATGAACTCCGAGCAGAGCACCGTCTGCATGTCCGCCATCTTCATGGGTTTCTGTTTGTTGATACGGCTCCATAATGTTCCCTCGTCCCTTCGTACCAATTGCTTGTAAGTCCCGTCGCCGTCCTTCCAACGTATTTCCACGAAGCGGGTGATTTCGTTCTGCCGGAAGTCCGCCTGTTCCCTCAGCATGTTCTCAATCTCTTCCACACCGATGTACTTCACATCGCCGGTTTCTTTCCCTTTGCCGGACTTCTTCTTCCCTCCTTTCGGGCGGCTTCCCGGCTTCAGCGTGCCGTGCTCGTGGGCACAGGTGCTGTAGCAAGAGCGCACGTGGCTTTCCGTGCGGGTGGCATCATAGTCGGGGAAGCGGTGTTGCAGCCATCGGGTGGCTTCGTCTTCCTCCACGCCATAGAGGTTCAGCAGATAGCCTGCCTGACTGATATACTCGTTGTGTCTTCCCGACTCGTACACACAGCCTCGACTGGCCAGCTCCTTTTCCGTAGCCTTCCACACTTCGGTGACGGACACCTTGTCGTAATCCACCGGGAACACCTTGGCTTCCTCGCGGTAGAGGGCATTCGGGTCGTGGCACAGGGCACTTGTACGGGTCATGTCCTTCACCTGTTCATCGAAATGTGCAATGCCGAACAGTTCACAATAATGGGCATTGCCCTGATAAAAGGCCTTCAGATACGTCTTCTGGTCAGTCACTCCTTCCACCCGGAAGATTATGCGAAGTCCTTTGCCGGAGAGGGTAATGTAAGCCAGCAGCCAATACGGGTCATCTTTCAGCAGCTGTATGAAGCGCACGGCCTCGGCTTCGGTCAGGCCATCGAGATCCACCATCGAGTATTGCGTAATGGCGGTGATGCAGTTGTAACGGCGGTATTGTTCGAAAACGGCGGCCGGGGTGAAGGCCGGGCATCGGGTGCGCTTGATTGCGTCGGCATCCTTTTCGAATCCCTGCGACTTGAAATAGCGGAACTTTCCGGTGTTTTCCTTCAGGTTGGCATCGGCAGTAACCAGGCGGTACACTTCTTCCAGTGTAATAAGAGTTGGAGGCAGTTTGGTTTGCAGCGCCTGGAACAGTGAGAATTGGATTTTTTGTTTCATGTGTCAATATCTTTTGTAATTCCTATTAGATTTGCAACCGAAGGTAGCATGCCCCATTGAATGCACCAAAAAATCAGTACCAGCTAGCGAGTACTGATTTTAACCATTTGTAACCGACTTAACTCTCATTAACGATAATCACATGAAAAACGAATGGATAAAAGCATCCAAAGAAAGAGTGGTTGCATGGGGCTTGTATTTAGTGGATACCTTCAAGGAACTGGGCCTATCGGACAACAAAGTCATCACGAACAGCCACATCGGACGAAAGACCTTTTACAAGATGAAAAAAGGCCAAATAATTAATTCCGACGCATACGTGCGGCTGACGGACTATGCCGTACAAGTCATCCGAGAACGGAAAACCAAGAAATTACCGCTGTCCGTCACCGAAGAGGAACTGACCAAACAATTGGTGCTTACCTTCATCGGATGAATGAGATGAATCCATACACTAAAAAACCGTGTTAATCCGTGTAATCCGTGCCTGAAAAAACAACCGTCATACCGGCATCAACTGTTGTAGCATTTCGCCAAGTCCTTGACGTAGCATTGGTATGTCTCGCAGAATGGAAAGCAAGTAGAAAGCAAACGATTTCGGAATTAAATAAGGCAAACGTAAATAGTTGAGAAACAGCAAAAAGCGATTTTCTCGCATAGTTGGTACTACGCAAGAAGTAACGGTAATGAGCAGGTGTTCAGTTACCAAATCGTTAGCTCGGTTGTTACCGAAAGCCGATAGGTAACGAAATAATCTACGACAGCATCACATTGCGTTGATTGTCATTATTTTGCATAGTTAAGAACGCTTATATACAGGCTAACTTTGCCACTAAAAATATAAGCGTATGAAAATAGAAAAATTCAAGGTGTTGCTCTACCTTAAAAAGAGTGGATTAGACAAGTCGGGTAAGGCTCCCATCATGGGACGCATTACCGTAAATCGAACGATGGCGCAGTTCAGTAGTAAGCTGTCGTGTACTCCCGAATTATGGAATCCTCGCGAGAGTCGACTAAATGGCAAAAGCAAGGAG
>JAFTTU010000055.1 GCA_017466635.1 Bacteroides sp. | reverse complement strand
GGCAAAAAGGGGGGTGGTTTCACCGTAAACGCCTGATACACAATGAGTGTGAAGGGTGAAGGCAAAAAACAAGAAAATGCAAAAGGGGCTTTGTAAAGGTGGTATAAAGGTATGGAAAACTTATACAAAAACTCGATGAAACGAACAAAATCGCCCATTTCATCGAGTTTTACGTTTATATTTCAAATGTCAGATTAAGGATGTACCAATGTACCGATGTTTTCACCGCTCATCACCTTCTTCAAGTTGCCTACAGTGTCCATGTCGAACACGATAATCGGAAGCTTGTTTTCCTTGCACATGCAAGTAGCGGTCAAGTCCATCACCTTGAGGCCACGGCTCAATACTTCGTCGTAAGTGATGTCGTCGAACTTGGTAGCGGTCGGGTCCTTTTCAGGGTCGGCAGTATAGATGCCGTCTACACGGGTACCCTTCAGCATCACGTCGGCTTCGATTTCGATACCACGGAGAGAAGATCCGGTATCGGTCGTAAAGAACGGATTGCCTGTACCGGCCGACATAATCACCACTTCACCGTTTTCCATGGCTTCGATGGCTTTCCACTTGCTATAGAATTCGCCGATAGGTTCCATGCGGACAGCAGTAAGGACGCGAGTCTTTACACCGGCAGCACCCAGCGCACTGCTGAGGCCAAGGCTATTGATGACGGTTGCGAGCATACCCATCTGGTCGCCCTTCACACGGTCGAAGCCTTTCGAAGCACCGCTCAATCCACGGAAGATGTTGCCACCACCAATCACGATACCAATCTGCACGCCCATGTCGTGGATTTCCTTGATTTGTTGTGCATACTCGCCCAGACGCTTTTCGTCGATGCCATATTGCTTTTCACCCATGAGGCTTTCGCCACTCAGTTTCAGAAGGATTCTTTTAAATCTTGCCATAGTATTACTTGATTAATTGTTTTTTGCAAAGATAAATAAATTAGGCACGGATTGCACGGATTACACGGATAAATTTTAGGGATGAATGATTTTTCTTCCCCAATACCCTTGCATGATTCCCCTCAAAGCCAAGTAAGAAATGAAGGCTAGCCAAAGCGCATGGTTGCCCATCGCCTCCTTGCATCCGAAGTATATCAGGAAAAAGGCAGCCGAAGCAACAGCCATGGCACGGAGCATCAGGTGGGTAGCGGTAGCACCGATGAAGATGCCGTCGTACAAGAAAGCGGCAAAGCCTGCCAATGGGATGGCCAATACCCAATAGAAATAGGTGGAAGAAGCAGTGATGACGGTTTCTTCGTTGGTCAACAGCTTCAAGAAGCCTTCTCCGCCGATGCCGTACATCAAGGTAAATGCCAAAGAAAGACCGATTCCCCACACGAAGAGTTGGCGAACCATCTGTTGTAAGCCGATTCGGTTGTTGGCTCCGATATGTTTTCCTGCCAAAGCCTCACCGGCATAGGCAAACCCGTCCATGATGTAGGAAAAGAGGGTAAACAACTGCATCAGTAGGGTGTTGACCGCCAAAATCACTTCGCCTTGTGCGGCACCTGCCGAAGTGAAGAAGACCGTAACCGCCACCAAGCACAAGGTGCGCAAGAAGATGTCACGGTTCACTTGAAAGAAGCGGTACATGGCTTGCTTGTCCAGCAGTGAACGTAGTTCGGCATGACATCGGATGGCTTTGTATCGATGCAGCCAAAGAGATACGGCCATGAAGAAACCGGCATATTGTGCCACGAGTGTACCGATGGCAACCCCTTCTATTTTCATCTCAAAACCATACACCAATACAAGGCTGACCAAGATATTGACGATGTTCTGTGTGATGGCAATGAACATGGGGTAACGTGAGTTCTGCATCCCGATGAACCAACCGGAAAAGCTGTATAGCCCCAATACGGCAGGTGCTCCCAAGATACAGATGCGGAAGTACGTGGAAGCGAGCCGTTGCACTTCGGGGGTGGTTTCGATGAAGGTGAAAGCAATTTGTTCGATGGGGTATTGCAGGAGAATCAGTACGAGGGCAATGAATAGTCCTACACCCGATGAACGGGTCAGCAAGCGCATCATTTCGGCATCGTCCTGTTGTCCGTAGGCTTGGGCAGTCATGCCGCTGGTACCCATGCGGAGGAAACCGAATATCCAATAGATGATATTGAAAAGCATCCCACCCACGGCGATGGCGCCGATGTAGGAAGCAGCTCCCAGATGGCCTACGATTGTCACATCAATCAGCCCCAGCAAGGGTACGGTGATGTTCGACACAATCGAGGGGAGGGCTATCTGGAGTATTTCGCGGTTGTTCGTATTCATGGCAGGACAAATTCTACTTCTTTGAATGCATAGCGGCGAAGGTTGCCTTGCTCGTCTTTCAGTACAAGGTGTCCGCTAGGTTCTACATCTTGAAACTCAGCCAGGAAAGTTCCTTCCTTGTCCCGGTAGGGATGGAATCCTTCCTTGCGGTATAGCCTCCGGAGGTATAATTGTCGGAGGTTGTGAACGGCCATCTTATAATCCTTCTCAAGGAAGATGTAACTTGCCATGATGCCCCTGAGGATTCTGTCGAGCAGTTCCTGACGGTTGATGGTGACACCCAGGATTTGTATCAGAGATACCGGATTGGGGGCGGAAGAGTGGAATACTTCCTGATTGACGTTGAGACCTATGCCGACAATGGATTGGGTAATGAATTTCCCTTCCAGTTCGTTCTCAATCAGGATACCGGCTATCTTCTTGTCCTTCCAATAAATGTCGTTGGGCCATTTGATGGAAAAGCCGTCGGTATAGTTTTCCAGTGCATCGACTGTCGCAAAGGCAATGGCCATGGACAAGTAGAACTGTTCCTTGGCTTCCAGGGCGGTAGGATACAGCACGGTGCTGAAAGTCAGGTTCTTTCCGCATTCCGATTCCCAAGTGTTGCCTCTTTGCCCTCTTCCGGCTGTCTGATCGTCGGTAATGACGGTATGGAATTCCTTGGCTTTGCTCTCCTTGCAAAGCTGTGCCAGATAGCTGTTGGTCGAAGGCACTTCGTACAGCCGTTCGATAGTCAGGTTGATATTTTCAGGATAAATCATTGTCTTTTCTTTCTTGTTGTTACCAAATGGGCGGATAGAAAGCATTCTTGATGTGCTCAATTTTCCAAGCGCTTTCTTCTCCGGTGATGGAGATGATGTCGAAACGGACAGGTGCATCAATTGCATACTTCCGAACATACGCATCAGCAGCCACGACAATCCGTCGTATCTTTTTTTCGTTGATGCTTTCTTCCGGTTGCCCGAACTCTTGATTGCGGCGAGTCTTTACTTCGATGATGACCAGTTCGTTTTCAAGTTCAGCTACAATGTCCAGCTCTTTTCTTCCGGTGCGCCAATTGAGATGCCGTATTCGATAGCCTTGCTCTTCCAAAAAATGGATGGCCTCTCTTTCTCCTTTCTTTCCAAGCTCGTTATGTATTGCCATATTTTGCTTCTTTTCGGCAAAAATACACATTTTCTGTTTTGAATTTACAGAAGTAAGGCTAAATTTGCAGTGTATATGGCAAATACCGTAAAGAAAAGGGACAAGGTACCCTCGTCTACACCCAAACGCAAGCAACGGATGGTATGCTTGATGAGTGAAGAAGAAGTGCGTATTGTGGATAATTATCTGAAGAAATATAAGATATCCAACAAGGCGCGCTGGCTTCGGGAGACGGTATTGACTTTTATACACCAGAAAATGGAGGAAGACTATCCTACCTTATTTAATGAACATGATATGCGTCGATAGTATGGCAGACGATACCTTTTATATGAAACAGGCTCTTCTTGAGGCGCAGAAAGCTTTCGGGAAAGGAGAAGTGCCGGTGGGGGCTGTAGTCGTTTGTCGGGACCGTATCATAGCCCGTTCCCATAACCTGACAGAAACATTGACAGATGTGACAGCCCATGCGGAAATGCAAGCCATAACGGCAGCTGCCAATTATCTAGGGGGGAAGTATTTGAGTGATTGTACGCTCTATGTTACCGTAGAACCTTGTGTGATGTGTGCAGGTGCCATCGCCTGGTCGCAGATGGGAAGCCTGGTCTTTGGTGCAGCCGATGAGAAAAGGGGATACCAACGGTATGCTCCGCAAGCCTTGCATCCGAAGACGAATGTCCGACAAGGTGTATTGGCAGACGATTGTGCCTTGCTGATGAAGGACTTCTTCAAGAAACGTCGCTGATAATCTTATTTAACTTCTTCGTATTCAACGTATTCTCCTTCGTCTTCGGTGAAAATCTTTTTCTTGCTGATGGTGGAAGAAGCTTGATGGCTTTGGTTGGAAGAATAGCTTTGTTCCTCTTGTGAAGAAGTGTTCGTTTCGCCGTAGTAGTGCTTGGGTGCACGTCTTCCCAAACCGAAGATGGCACGAACCAAGTTCCCCAACAACGCAAAAACAAGGAGGACAATGACTAAGATGAAAAAGAGTATAAATCCTAAAAATCCAAACATAATTCTTTTCTTTTTTTAATACTACATGCAATAATCGTGCCAGAGCCGTATTTATGCCTTCTTATTTGTTAAAAATGACAGAAGAATGTACCAAAGGATGATGGCTGCAAAGCCGCTGATACGGAAGATGAGCAGCAAAGGAATGCAAACCAACAGGAAGATGTAGCTGATTTTATTGTCTTTCCAGGAAAGGTTCTTGAATTTCAACGAGAACATGGGAAGTTCGGCTACCAACAGGTAAGACATGAGCAATACCAATATAAATAAGTAGAGGGCATTGAAAGTGTCCGATACCAGGAATGAATGACCGCCTACGACCAATGAACCCCAAAACAGGGCATTGGCTGGAG
Source organism: Bacteroides sp. (assembly GCA_017466635.1). Taxonomy (GTDB): domain Bacteria; phylum Bacteroidota; class Bacteroidia; order Bacteroidales; family Bacteroidaceae; genus Phocaeicola. The sequence goes on along the minus strand of JAFTTU010000055.1, from coordinate 5,279 downwards.
TGGGCAAACCGATGAAAGAACTGCTTTGACGGGGGTCGATGTTGAATTTCCCCAAGCGTAAAGCTGAAAAGACAGCGATGATGAAAGCCGTGTATGGGAAAATATCGGCTATGCATTGCATGAAAGCCGGATATTGTACTTCCTTGAACAAAGAGAACACAATGACAGATGGCGCAAAACCGAAGGTGATATCATCGGCCAATGAATCCAATTCCTTGCCTAATGGACCGGATACATGGAACAAGCGGGCCAACATACCGTCGAAGAAATCGAAGGTTGCTCCCAAGATGATAAACAAGATAGCCGCTTCGTAATTGGCCTGAAATGCCATTACCGCTGCAATACATCCCGAAAAGAGATTGCAGGCAGTGACAAAATTAGGAATATGGCGTGTAATGCCGTTTGCCATAAGGTATGTTATTATTTGAGTTTGGCGATAATGGTTTCATTACCGGTAGTTCTTTGTCCCAATTTGACGCAAGGCTCTGAACCCAAAGGTAAATAAACGTCTACACGAGAACCGAATTTGATGAATCCCATGTGTTCGTCGATGTAACATTCTTCGCCTTGTTGGGCGTAAGTTACAATGCGGCGTGCTACAGCACCGGCAATTTGTCTTGCCATCACCATATGACCTTCCGGTGTTTCGATGACTACGGTAGAACGTTCGTTTTCAGTACTTGCTTTCGGAAGCCAAGCCTTCATGAACTTTCCGTTCTGGTGGCTGACGTGCTTCACCACACCATCCACCGGATACCAGTTGGCATGTACATTGGTAATGTTCATGAAGATGGAAATCATCAGTCGGCGTTCGTGGAAATATTCTTGTTCGTCCACTTCCTGTACCACAACAATTTTACCGTCGGCAGGGGCTACTACTATTTTCTCGGAGTCCTGGTTGAAATGACGGATAGGACAACGGAAGAAGTTTACCATCAAGAGATATAAAACAATACTGATGGCGGCAATTATATAAAATAGAAGGTTCAAACCGCATCCCCAATACACCAATCCATTCAGTGTCAGAAGCAATAAAGCACTGATGATGAGTATTTCGGTCCCCTCTCTATGTAGTCTTTGTTTCCTTAGATTCTTTATTTTTTGAAATCGGCTCATAACGCTACTAAGTCATAATACCTTGCAAAGGTAGAGTTTCTCGGAAATATATCCAAATAAAAAACGTTGTTTATGCAATTTATCTTACAAATTCAGCGAAAAACAACAAATGTTCATAACTTCTGGGCTTTCTTTTTGCTCGTTTTGCGAAAGGGAAGTATCTTTATCGGGATTTTACAAAACAGGATTATATGCAGGATTTTGTCCATTTACATGTACATACTCAATATTCGATTCTCGACGGACAGGCTTCTATCCCCCGTTTGGTGGATAAGGCGATGGCCGACGGTATGAAGGGAATCGCCGTGACCGATCATGGCAACATGTTCGGCATTAAGGAATTTTTCAACTATGTCAATAAGAAGAACGGCAAGACCAATGGTGAGATAAAGGACTTGAAGAAGAAAATCGCCGGATTGGAAAAGGGGAAGGTGGAATGCGAAGACCCTGCGGCTGAATTGGAGGCATGCAAGGAGCAATTGCAGGCTGCCAAGCAGAAGTTGTTCAAGCCTATCTTTGGTTGTGAAATGTATGTGGCCCGTCGTCGGATGTTCAATCGTGACGGTAAGCCTGACCAGAGCGGTTATCACTTGGTGGTGTTGGCAAAGAATGAAAAAGGATATCACAATTTGATAAAGTTGGTGTCCAAGGCTTGGACAGAGGGATACTATATGCGTCCGCGTACCGACCGGGTAGAACTGGAAAAATATCACGAAGGGCTGATAGTCTGTTCGGCGTGTATTGCCGGTGAAGTCCCCAGAAAGATTATTCAAGGAAAGTTGGAGGAGGCGGAAGAAGCCATCCAATGGTACAAGCGAGTTTTCGGAAGCGACTTCTATTTGGAGCTTCAGCGTCATAAAGCGACAGTGCCTAAAGCCAATCACGAGGCGTATGGCATGCAGCAGATAGCCAATGAAAAAATCATAGAGTTGGCGAAGAAGTATGATGTCAAGCTTGTCTGTTCCAACGACGTGCATTTTGTGGATGAAGAGAATGCCGAAGCGCACGACCGCTTGATTTGTTTGAGTACCGGAAAGGACTTGGACGACCCGAACCGTATGCTGTATTCCAAGCAGGAATGGATGAAGACTAAGGCGGAGATGAACGAAATCTTTGCCGATGTGCCTGAAGCATTGGCGAATACGGCAGCCATCTGCGACCAAGTGGAATTTTATAGCATTGACCATGCGCCCATCATGCCGAACTTTGAGATTCCGGAAGACTTTGGTACGGAAGAAGGCTATCGACAGAAATATACCGAAAAGGACTTGTTTGATGAGTTCACTCAGGACGAGAACGGAAATGTGGTGATGAGTGAAGATGCCGCTTTGGCCAAGATTGATAAGTTGGGTGGATATGATAAATTGTACCGTATCAAACTGGAAGCGGATTATCTGAAGAAACTGGCTCTGGAAGGGGCTAGGAAGCGATATGGTGAGGTGCTGGATGAAGAAACCAGTGAACGTATCAAGTTCGAGCTTCACATCATGAAGACCATGGGTTTCCCGGGTTACTTCTTGATTGTGCAGGACTTCATCCGTGCGGCTCGCGAAGAACTGGATGTGTCGGTAGGACCTGGACGTGGTTCGGCGGCAGGTTCGGCGGTGGCTTATTGCTTGGGTATCACGCAGATTGACCCGATTAAGTACGACTTGCTGTTCGAGCGTTTCTTGAATCCCGACCGTATCTCCTTACCGGATATCGATGTGGACTTCGACGATGATGGACGCGGTAGAGTGTTGAACTGGGTAACCGAGAAGTATGGTCAGGAAAAGGTGGCTCATATCATTACCTATGGTACCATGGCAACCAAATTGGCCATCAAGGACGTGGCCCGTGTACAGAAACTGCCACTAGCGGATTCCGACCGTTTGTGTAAGGCGATTCCCGACCGTTTGCCTAGTGGCAAGAAGATGAATCTGCCGAATGCCATTGCCGATGTGCCCGAGTTGCAGGAAGCGGAAGTTTCGCCCAATCAGATTCTGAGGGATACCATCCGTTATGCAAAGATGCTGGAGGGCAATGTCCGCAATACAGGGGTGCATGCCTGTGGTACCATCATCTGTCGAGATGATATTACCGATTGGGTACCGGTTAGTACCGCCGATGACAAGGAAACGGGTGAAAAGATGTTGGTCACCCAGTTCGAAGGTTCGGTGATTGAAGATACCGGCTTGATTAAGATGGACTTCTTGGGCTTAAAGACGCTTTCCATCATCAAGGAGGCGGTAGAAAACATTAAGCATAGTAAGGGAATTGTGTTGGACATTGATTCGGTGGACATCGATGACGTTCCGACTTATGACTTATATAGTGAAGGACGTACCGTGGGTACGTTCCAGTTTGAATCGGCCGGGATGCAGAAGTATTTGCGTGAATTGCAGCCCACTACCTTCGAGGACTTGATTGCGATGAATGCCCTATATCGTCCGGGGCCGATGGATTACATTCCTGACTTTATCAACCGTAAGCATGGCCGTAGCCCGATTGAGTACGATATTCCTATCATGGAAAAGTACTTGAAGGATACCTATGGCATTACGGTGTATCAGGAACAGGTGATGTTGCTCTCCCGTCTGCTGGCGGACTTTACGCGTGGTGAATCGGATGCATTGCGTAAGGCGATGGGTAAGAAACTGAGGGACAAGCTGGACCAAATGAAACCAAAGTTCATTGCGGGAGGGCAGAACAACGGTCATGACCCGAAGGTGTTGGAAAAGATTTGGGCCGACTGGGAAAAGTTTGCTTCGTATGCGTTCAACAAGTCGCATGCCACCTGTTATTCATGGGTCGCTTTCCAGACGGCCTACTTGAAAGCCAATTATCCGGCGGAATACATGGCGGCTACCATGAGCCGAAATATTTCGAACATCACGGAAATCACCAAGCTGATGGACGAAAGCAAGGCGACAGGTGTCAAGACCTTGGGACCGGACGTGAACGAAAGTTTGCTGAAGTTCTCGGTAAACCGGAAAGGGGATATCCGTTTCGGTTTGGGCGCCATCAAGGGAGTGGGTGAAAGTGCCGTGCAAAGCATCTTGAACGAACGGGCTGCCAATGGGGAATTCAAGGATATCTTCGATTTCGTGCAACGTGTCAACTTGTCCTCTTGTAACCGTAAGAACATCGAAAACTTGGCGTTGGCCGGTGCTTTCGATAGTTTCCCGGGCATCAAGCGTGAAGACTTCTTTATGGAGAATGCCAAGGGAGAAACCTTTACGGAAGTGTTGGTCCGTTATGGCAATAAATACCAGTTGGACAAGGCGGAAGCTGCCCATTCCTTGTTTGGTGGGGACAATATGGTGGAAGTGGCGACACCGGAAATCGTTTCGGCTCCTGAATGGAGTGATTTGGACCGCTTGAATAGAGAACGCGAGTTGGTGGGTATCTATTTGTCGGCCCATCCGCTGGATGAGTATCAAATCATCTTGGAGCATGTCTGCAATGTGAAAATGCAGGAATTGGCCGATTTGACTCCTTTGCAGAACCGCGATTTGGTGATGGGAGGTATTGTAACCAGTGTACGCGAAGGCTATACCAAAACCGGAAAACCGTACGGCATTGCCAAGATGGAAGACTATACGGGTTCTGCCGAGTTTGCATTCTTCGGAAACGAATGGGTGGAAAAGAAGAACTTCTTCAATGTGGGGATGTTCCTATATATGAAAGGTAAATGCCAGCCGAAGCAATATCGACGGGATGAGTTTGAGGTCAAGGTCAATTCCATCGAACTCTTGCCCGATGTGAAGGAAGAAGTCATCGAACAACTGACGGTCTATGCTCCTTTGGCTGAAATAAACGACGAATTCATCGAGGAATTCTCTTCTTTGGTGAAGAAGAATCCGGGAAAGGTAGTCCTGAAATTTTTCGTGAAAGACGAAGAGGGCCAGCATGTGGGTTTGGTGTCCAGGGATATGAAGATTAATCTCCAAAAGGAAATTATTGCCTATTTAAACTCCCAATCCATGCTGTCTTATAAAATTAATTAGTATATTTGTGCGGAAATAAAGAGTATAAACTTAAATAAATAGAATTATGGCATTAGAAATTAAAGATGGCAATTTTGAAGAATTGTTGGCTTCAGGCAAGCCGTTGGTAGTTGACTTTTGGGCAACATGGTGTGGACCTTGCAAGAAGATTGCTCCGGATGTAGAAGCATTGGC
>JAFTTU010000115.1 GCA_017466635.1 Bacteroides sp. | reverse complement strand
GGAAAGGAAATCGGCACAGGAGAGTTTGGAGCAGACATGAAAGTAGAACTCCTGAACAATGGTCCTGTAACCATTTGTATGGACACTAAAAACAAAGAATAAATGACACTGGAAGAAGCGCAGAAACAAGTCGACCAATGGATCAAGACCTATGGCGTACGCTATTTTAGTGAATTGACCAATATGGCTGTCCTCACCGAAGAAGTCGGGGAGTTGGCACGCATTATGGCTAGAACCTATGGCGACCAATCCTTCAAGGAAGGCGAAAAGCATGATTTATCCGATGAAATGGCAGATGTATTATGGGTGCTAATCTGCCTGGCTAATCAGACTGGTGTAGACTTGACAGAAGCCTTCAAACGAAACTTGGAAAAGAAAACCAATAGAGACAAAGACCGTCACAAGAATAATCCAAAATTGTAAGTATATATGGAACATGTACACGATTTGAACAGTGGGTATGACCACGAAAATGAAGGGACGCAAAGCAAGTACGAGCTCGCTTTAGGCAAGTACAACACACACCTTCACGATGACGAAGTAATGACAAAAGTGGACCTTCTCATCGGAAAACATCTGAATGAGAACAATACGATGGAAGTAAAGAAACAGCTTTTCCATTGCATAGACTTGACCACCTTGAAATGTACAGACACCGAAGAAAGTGTCATGAAATTTACAGAAAAGGTAAACGAATTCGAGGATAAATATCCTGATTTGGACAACGTAGCAGCTATCTGTGTTTATCCCAACATGGCTGAAATTGTACAAGACACATTGGAAGCAGATAATGTAAAGATTGCATGTGTTTCCGGAGGATTTCCTTCTTCACAAACATTCATGGAAGTGAAGGTAGCAGAAACCGCCATGGCCATCCACACAGGTGCAGAGGAAATAGATATCGTAATGCCTGTAGGAAAATTCCTTAGTGGAAACTACGAGGAAATGTGCGATGAAATCGCGGAATTAAAGGACATTTGTGGCGAAAAACCACTTAAGGTTATTCTAGAAACGGGTGCTTTAAGAACAGCTTCCAACATCAAAAAGGCAGCTATTCTTGCCATGTATTCAGGTGCTGACTTCATCAAGACATCTACAGGAAAAGAAGCCATTTCTGCCACTCCGGAAGCTGCTTTAATCATGTGTGAAGCCATCAAGGAATACTACAAGGAAACTGGCCGAAAAGTAGGATTTAAAGCGGCTGGTGGCATTGACTCAATCAAGAAAGCCCTCGCCTATTATACTATCGTAAAAGAAGTATTGGGTGAAGAATGGTTGAACAATGGACTCTTCCGCATTGGAGCTAGCCGATTGGCCAACCAGTTATTGTCAGAAATCGTAGGGGAAGAAACCAAATTCTTCTAATGAAATCCCAATAAAAAAGAAGTGGATGTGTATTTTGACACATCCACTTCTTTTTTGACACACCATCTATTCTGTATTTATTTCTTTCGCTCTATTACATAATCGATAAAAGAAGTAAGCGATGTCTTCAGCTCTGGCGAAACAGATTCCGGTAAAACATCCAATGCCTTATTACGATAATCTACCATCACTTGACTAGCATATTCGATACCTCCATTTTTTTTGATATAATCGATGAAATGGGCTATTTCTGCGTCTGATGCTTCCAAACTACGAATCTTCAACGCCAATGCCATCATCGTCTCATCCTTGAATTCATTCAACACATACAAAGCAGGTAAAGTCAATTTACCTTCACGCATATCATTGCCTGTTGGTTTACCCAATTCCTCAGATGAATAATAATCAAATATATCGTCTTTTATTTGGAAAGCAATACCGATTAATTCGCCAAACAAAGCAGCCTTTTCTATCATTTCATCGGAACTTTTCACCGATATAACCCCAGCTTCAGCAGCAGAAGAGAACAAGGCAGCCGTTTTCTTACGAATCACATCAAAATAAACGTCTTCCGAGAAATCAGTTGCATTGGTATTGGTCAACTGAATAATCTCTCCTTCTGAAAGATTCTGACCCAAACGGCTTACCAATTCCACCAAACGGATATCTCCAGTCAAAGCGGCATTAGTCAAACTAGTCGCCAACAAATAATCACCAACCAGAACAGATACCTTATTATCATAGATTGCATTCACAGATGACTGACCACGACGTTTGTCGCTCTCATCCACCACATCATCGTGTACCAAACTAGCCGTATGCAACAATTCCAAAGAGATAGCAGCATAATAGGTAGAATCTGCGATTTCACCGCATAATTTAGCCATGAGCATAGCCAACATCGGACGCATCATCTTCCCTTTCCTTTGCTTGATGAAGCGAATGACTTCATCCAACAAGGGGTTGGAGCTTTGAAGTGATGCATCAAACATCTGCTTGAATACCTCAAACTCTACTGAAATTGGTTGTTTTATTTGTTCTAATCTATTCATAAACGATTTTTGCGCTACAAAAGTAGTAATAAAACGTGGAATACGGTATTTTTTTGTACTTTTACGATGAAAAAAACAAAGAATTTTAGATAATGGACAAACTTTTCCTCCTCGATGCATACGCATTAATCTATCGTGCCTACTATGCACTGATTAAAAACCCTCGAATCAATTCCAAGGGATTCAATACTTCTGCCGTTCTCGGTTTTGTCAATACATTGGAAGATGTACTCAAAAAAGAGAATCCAACACATATTGGTGTTGCATTCGATCCTGCAGGACCCACCTTCCGACACGAAGCATTCGAACAATACAAGGCTCAACGCGAAGAAACACCGGAAGCTATCCGTTTGTCTGTACCTATTATAAAAGACATTATCCGTGCTTACCGTATTCCAATCCTCGAAGTCCAAGGGTTTGAAGCGGATGACGTCATTGGCACCTTGGCCACAAAAGCCGGGAAGCAAGGCATCAAGACATACATGATGACTCCAGACAAGGACTATGGCCAATTGGTCAGCGAAAATGTCTTCATGTATCGCCCCAAGTATGGCGACAAGGAGTTCGACGTCATGGGCATAGAAGAAGTCAAGGCAAAGTTCAATATCGAATCCCCACTTCAAGTCATCGACATGTTGGGACTCATGGGCGATTCTTCGGACAATATCCCAGGATGCCCTGGAGTCGGTGAGAAAACGGCACAAAAACTGATTGCCCAATTTGGAAGCATCGAAAACCTCCTCTCCCACTCCAATGAACTGAAAGGTGCACTGAAGACAAAAGTGGAAACAAACAAGGAGATGATTGTTTTCTCCAAGTTCTTGGCAACCATCAAGACCGATGTTCCAATCGAACTCAATATGGAAGAGCTGAAAAGAGAGACACCCGATGAAGAAGCCTTGCGTAAGATTTTCGAGGAGATGGAATTTCGTACACTCATCGAACGTATCTTGGGAAAAGACAAAAAAATGACACCTGCAGAAACTCCATCCCCTCAGAAAGGTGATGGACAACTATCATTGTTCGGAGAACCGACAAGCACGACCTCAAAAGGCGTTTCTCAAGGCAATCTCTTTGCAGAATTTACGGATGAGGGGACGAGTGATTCATTTTTTTCAAATCTCACGAGCTTAAAAGACCTTTCATACGATTACCAACTTATTGATACAGAAGAGAAAAGAGCAGAATTTATTCAAATTATTAAGACAAAGGATTTTTTCAGTCTAGATACAGAAACAACGGACATCGACCCTATCAATGCCCAATTGGTCGGTATGAGCTTCAGTTATGCCGAAAATCAGGCATTTTATGTGCCTATACCTGCCGATGAAGCTGAAGCGTTAAAAATCGTAAACGAATTCAAGGAAGTCCTCGAAAACGAACAAACGCTTAAGATTGGTCAAAATATCAAGTACGATATACTGGCGCTTTCCAATTATGGTATCGAAGTCAAAGGCCCCATGTTTGATACCATGATTGCCCATTATGTGATGCAACCTGAACTTCGCCATAACATGGACTACTTGGCCGAAATCTATTTGCACTATCGGACCATTCCAATAGAAGAGCTTATAGGTCCAAAAGGAAAAGGTCAGAAGAACATGCGAGACTTGTCTCATGAGGAGGTATACCTTTATGCATGCGAAGATGCAGACGTAACTCTGAAACTCAAGAACGTTTTGGAGAAAGAATTGGAAACCTCAGGTGCATCCAAGCTATTCTACGAAATTGAAATGCCGCTTGTTCCCGTTCTTGCCTACATGGAAAAGAATGGAGTGCGCATCGATACGAATGCCTTGAAAGAAACGTCACAACATTTCACCCAACGGATGAATCAGATAGAACAAGAGATTTATCAGTTGGCAGGTACTGAATTCAATGTATCCTCTCCGAAACAGGTAGGTGAAATCTTATTCGACAAATTAAAGATTATTGACAAAGCGAAAAAGACCAAAACCGGACAATATGTAACGAGCGAAGACACATTGGAAGGTCTTCGTCATAAACATGATATCGTGGGCAAGATTTTGGATTATCGTGGGCTGAAGAAGTTGTTGAGTACATACATCGATGCTCTTCCGTTGCTTATCAACCCTAAAACGGAAAGAATACATACTTCTTTCAACCAAACGGTAACGGCCACAGGACGCCTTAGTTCGAGTAATCCAAATTTACAAAACATACCTATCCGAAACGAGGATGGAAAAGAAATCAGAAAAGCTTTCATCCCAGAAGAAGGATGTGAATTCTTTTCGGCCGACTACTCTCAAATTGAACTTCGCATCATGGCACACTTGAGCGGAGACCAGAACATGATTGAAGCTTTCCGCGAAGGAAACGACATTCATGCCGCAACCGCTTCGAAAGTATAT
>JAFTTU010000114.1 GCA_017466635.1 Bacteroides sp. | reverse complement strand
GGAAGTATCTTTGACTATCGCTACTAAGGTTAGTGCAACTGGTACTATCTTCGGTTCTGTAAGCAACATCCAAATCGCTGAAGAATTGGCTAAGTTGGGTCACAACGTAGACCGCAAGATCATCTTCGTTAAGGGCGTGAAAGAAGTTGGTAACTATACTGCAACTGTGAAGCTTCACAAGGAAGTTTCTGTAGAAATTCCTTTCGAAGTAGTTGCTGAAGCTGAATAATTACAGCTATAATAAACCTAAAAAAGGTCTGATTCGTTGAATCAGGCCTTTTTTTATTGGGAATTATATATAACTTTGTGCTCATAAACCAGCGATATATATGATAGATACTACAGTGTTTCAAGATAAGACAGCCGTATATTATACATTGGGCTGCAAACTGAACTTTTCAGAGACTTCTACCATTGGCCAGACGTTGAAGGAGGCAGGGGTACGCACTGCCCGTCGGGGAGAAAAGGCGGATATCTGTGTCATCAATACCTGTTCGGTAACGGAAGTGGCCGACAAGAAATGCCGTCAGGCCATACACCGTTTGGTGAAGAACCATCCCGGTGCTTTTGTGGTAGTAACCGGTTGTTATGCCCAGCTCAAGCCGGAACAGGTGGCTGCTATCGAAGGGGTGGATGTAGTACTTGGTGCTGAAGAGAAAGGTCGTCTGATGGAGTATCTGGGCGATTTGCAGAAACACGAAAAGGGAGAAGCTGTTACCAGTGCGTTCAAGGACATCCGTAGCTTTGCACCTTCGTGCTCGCGTGGAGACCGAACCCGCTATTTCCTGAAGGTGCAGGACGGTTGCGATTACTTCTGTTCCTATTGTACCATCCCGTTTGCCCGTGGCCGTAGTCGTAACGGACGTATCGAGGACATTGTAGCACAAGCCCGTCAGGCAGCAGCCGATGGCGGTAAGGAAATTGTCATCACCGGTGTAAACATCGGCGACTTCGGCAAGACCACCGGCGAGTCGTTCTTCGATTTGGTGAAGGCGCTCGACCAAGTGGAGGGTATCGAGCGATACCGTATCTCTTCCATCGAGCCGAACCTCTTGACCGATGAAATCATCGAGTATGTAGCCCGTTCGCGTGCGTTCATGCCTCATTTCCACATTCCTTTGCAAAGCGGTTGTGACGAGGTGCTGAAGCTCATGCGTCGTCGCTACGATACGGCTCTGTTTGCCCATAAGATACAGAAGATTAAGGAAGTGATGCCTCATGCTTTTATTGGAGTGGATGTGATTGTGGGCACCCGTGGTGAGACGGAAGAATACTTCAACCAGGCTTACGGGTTCTTGAAAGGACTGGATGTCACCCAACTGCATGTGTTCAGCTATTCCGAACGTCCTGGTACACAGGCGTTGAAGATAGACCATGTGGTGTTGCCCGAAGAAAAGCATCGTCGTAGTCAGTTGCTCTTGTCGCTTTCCGATGAAAAGACCCGTGCTTTCTATGCATCGCACATCGGTCAGGAAGCCGTGGTGCTCATGGAGAAATCGAAGGCCGGCACACCGATGCATGGGTTTACCGGCAACTATGTGCGGGTAGAACTTCCGTACGACCTTTCGTTGGACAATCAGCTGGTGCGTGTCCGTATGGGTGAATTCAATGAAGACGGTACTGCCTTATTGGGAACGATATTATGAAAAAAATCTCCGTCGTCATACTGAACTGGAACGGGGTAGGGATGCTTCAGAAATTCTTGCCCAAGGTACTGGAATACTCCCAAGGAGAAGGGGTAGAAGTCTGTGTAGCCGACAATGGCTCTACGGACGAATCCGTGGTATGGCTCGAAGCCCACTGTCCCGATGTCCGCTTGATAGTCTTGGACAAGAACTATGGTTTTGCCGATGGGTATAACAAGGCCTTGCAACAGGTAGAGGCCGAATATGTGGTGCTGCTGAACAGCGATGTAGAGGTCACTCCCCATTGGCTGGAGCCTATGCAAGCCTATCTGGATGCTCATTCCGAAGTGGCGGCTTGTCAGCCGAAGATACGTGCCGAACGCCGGAAGGAATACTTCGAATATGCCGGTGCTGCCGGAGGCTATCTCGATTGCTACGGCTATCCGTTTTGTCGGGGTAGAATCTTCGAGATGGTGGAGAAAGACGAAGGCCAATACGATACCGTCCAATCCGTCTTTTGGGCAACGGGTGCTGCCTTGTTCATCCGTCTGAAAGACTATCGGGTTGCCGGAGGTTTGGATGGACGCTTCTTTGCCCACATGGAAGAGATAGACCTTTGTTGGCGATTGCGAAGCCGAGGCCTGGGAATCGTCTGCATCCCACAGAGTGTGGTCTATCATGTAGGAGCTGCTACCTTGAAGAAGGAAAATCCGCGCAAGACCTTCCTGAATTTCCGCAACAACCTCTTGATGCTTTATAAGAACCTTCCGGAGAATGAACTGAAGAAGGTGCTCTTTGTCCGTGGTGCGTTGGACTGGCTGGCTGCTTTTGTCTTCTTGCTCAAGGGCGATGGCAAGAATGCCCGTGCCGTGATACAAGCTCGGAAGGAGTTCAAGCGCATTCGTCCCGACTTTGCTTCCTCCCGTGCCGAGAATCTGGAGAAAGCGACTGGAGAAAGTATCCCCGAAAAAGTGGCATACAGTATTCTGTGGAAGTTCCATGCTTGTCGGAAAAAAGTGTTCAGCCGGTTGAAATCGTACAATCTCTAGTGTTTCGGTGAAGGTCCTTTCACTTGTGTTAAGGGTCATGTTTTAGGTGTGAGGCATAATATTCTTTACATGCCCGTCTTGTAACCTGAAATTTGTCTGAAATTTGTCTGAAATCTTTCTGAAATCTGCAAGTACGACTTGTTTGGGAGGAAGTTTTTTCATTATTTTGCATGAAAATAGAAAACACATGGAAAACCGGAACTTTATCAGAATGGTGGGAGTGATGCTCTTGTTTTGTGTCGTTGCTGCTGCTTTTCATGGAAGCCAAAAGCGGATTGAATCAGCAATAGATGATTCTTTCAAGTATGCCATAGAACAGGACTATCAGAACCGGAAGTTGTATCTAGTCCGTAAATCTGCAAACCGAATTCGTTATGGAGTGCGGGATTATGCCTTGTCACCGTCCTTTTCTCAGAAGATTGGCAGCTATTCACTCCGGACGACTAAGGGCGTTTTCACTTATCAATTCAAGGATAGTATCTATGAAGAGACAGCCAAGCGTTTGTTGACTCAACATTTGTTGGACGAAGTGAATCGTTTGAACGTCAATCAGGTGAAATCATACTTTCAAGAACGATTGAAGCAAAAGGATATTGAAGCTCAAGTGGGTGTGTTGTGTCTTCGTGATACGGTCCGCTATTGGAGCGATGCAGACTCCATCGTACCGAAGGAGGCTTATTCCACGCCTCGGCAGGTATTGGACATTGCCGGGAAAATAAAGGTGCAGGCATGGGCAGATTATAGTTGGGGAACCCTTTTCGCTCACCTTGACCCCGTGGTATATATCTTTCTGTTGTTGCTGATAGGTGTGCTGATGTGGATATGGCCCAGACGGAAGCCGCAGTTGGAGTTGGAGGATGCTGAGGAAGAAGAACCAATGGAAGAACTATTGATAGACTTGGAGAAGAATGAACTTTATATCAATGGTGTTCCATGCGTGATTGCCAAGCTGGATTTGGCTCTTTTGTCCTTGCTTTACGAACGGTTGGGAGAATGTGTTTCTCGGGAAGAAATCAAACAGCAGTTCTGGTCCATGGACGAAAATTCGGATGAGAAGATACATGCTCACATCAAAAACATCCGGAAGATTCTGAAAGATTCCCCCTATCAGTTGGTGACTGTGAGAGGGAAGGGATATTACTTGGAACGTACATAACCCTTGCACTCCTGTTACCGCCACTTAACTGATTGTAGCTCAGTAAGAAATGCGGTGGCACGAGTGCTGCCACCCGATGCCAATCTTTTCGGCATATTCTAGGCAAGACTTGTATTCACTCTCCGGGGTGGAGTTCTTGAAATGGTCATGATGGTCATGGAAGCCTGGCTTGTGCATTTGGTCATAGAGCTGGCTGCCCGGCATCGGAGTTGCTGCCCGAGAAGCAACCGCCGGCTCTGAAAGTGATGAGCGGTACAGCCGAAATCATTATCCGTGAACAAAGTTTGCTGAAAAGATTATTCACTTACTAAAAAGTTTTTTTTTGTCAATTTTGCCTACATTCCTACATCGGTACTGATAATCAGAAAGTTATGCCATGTAGGTAACATGTAGGCAATTTTTTGCCTACATGAATGGACTCTCTCGATTGAATATACAGACGTGAATATATGTATCTGCTTGATTATCAGTATCTATTTTATATTCAAAGTGCTTTGAATATATAGACGCAATGCTTTGTCTATATAGACGTAATGCTTTGAATATATAGACGAAGCATTGTGAATATAAGATTCGATGTATGTTAACGGTTTTAGTTGACTACGATGGAGGTAGATGGTTTGAAAATGTAGGCAAAATACGTTTTCATGTAGAGAAGGGGCGTTTTTTCGCGATAAATACCGATATTTCCACCCGTAACTATTGACTTTTGCTTCAAAAATTAGTAATCACTTTAAATAAATAATTGATTTCTACAACCCCATTACACCAGCTCCTTCTCCCGAATGGCGTGCGACTACATCCACGCCACGGGGATGACGGAGGAAGAAGTGGAAGCTTTGTTGGAG
>JAFTTU010000054.1 GCA_017466635.1 Bacteroides sp. | reverse complement strand
CTACCATAGCAGCAGCCAAAATACGGATGTTGTCGGCCGCATGATTCATAACTTTTATATCGTTCATAACAGATAATGGTTTATTTTGATGCAAATATAGCTAAATATTTAGTAAAAAGCATTTTTCTATGCAACAAATATTCTATTTAACAACACCAAATTGGAAGATACAGCGGCTATTGTATGTTTTTCCGGGTTCCAATATCACGGAAGGCCAGTGTGCTTTGTTCGGACTGTCTGGATAATGTTGGGTTTCGAGACATACGGATGCCCGTTGTGGATAGCTGATTCCGTTCTTGCCTTTGACTGTTCCGTCGAGGAAGTTACCGGTGTAGAGTTGGATACCCGGTTCATCGGTGTATACTTCAAGAGTAATGCCGGTGATTGGGCTGGTCAGTTTGGCTGCTACTTGGTTGATGTCGCCTTTAGTTTTCAATACCCAATTGTGGTCAAATCCATTGCCGAACTTGATTTGCTCATTGTCGAAGTTGGTGACGTCTTGTTCAATGGCTTTGGGAGTGTTGAAGTCGAAAGGAGTTCCAGCTACAGCTATCATTTCACCATTGGTCATGAGCGTGCTGTCTACAGGAGTAATGCTATCGGATGCCAAATAAAGAATTTGGTTCATGCTACCAACAGACGGATCACCATTCAAATTGAAATACGAATGGTTGGTCAGATTGATGACGGTCTTCTTGTCTGTAGTTGCCTCGTATTGAATATCAATGGCGTTGTTTTCGGTTAAAGTGTATGTCACACTTGCAATGACATTGCCTGGGAAGTTGTTGTCGCCATCCGGTGACTCAACTGTTAACTTGATGGTCTGGCCATCTGTCTGATTAGCCTTGAAAACTTGATATTGCCAACCGGTAGGACCTCCGTGAAGGCAGTGCTCGAAGTTGTTTTGAGGCAATTGGATTTCTTGTCCGTCGATGGTAATCTTTCCTTGTCCGATACGGTTGGCGTAGCGTCCGATGGTAGCACCGAAATCGCTAGGTACATGGATGTAGTCTTCAATGTTGTCGAATCCCAACACCACATCAGTCATTTTACCGTTCTTGTCAGGTACCATGATGGAGACGATACGGGCACCAAAGTTGGTGATGCATACTTCCATGCCGCTTTCATTCTTTAAAGTAAAGAGCTTTACGGGTTTGGTTTCGTCTATCATCTTTTCGAAGCGGGAAGGGTCCAATCCTGATAAGGTCAGTGACTGTTGGGAAGGGGTAGGAGTACATCCGGTAAAGAAAGCAAGAAGTACACCCATACTGATGAGTCCTTTTTTCATACGGATTTGATTTTTAATGAACTTTAAAAAAATACCGCCTATGAAGCATAAGCGGTATTCTTCTTTCATTTAATATATATAAACTTGGTGTGATTAGAGCAACTTACGAGAACCGTCGCTGATTACTACGTCGTAAACCTTCGGGCTACGACCGAACTTTTCTTTGAATCTTTCCTTGGCTGTAGTGATGAATGTTTCATACAATTCGTTCTTCACGAGGTTGATTGTACAACCACCGAAGCCACCACCCATTACGCGTGAACCTGTAACACCGCAATCGAATGCTACATCGTTCAAGAAGTCGAGTTCTTCGCAGCTTACTTCGTACTTCTTGCTCATGCCGTGATGAGTTTCGTACATCTTCTGACCTACTGTTTCATAATCGCCCTTTTCCAAAGCATCGCAAACGTCAAGTACGCGTTGGATTTCTTCGATTACGTATTCAGCACGCATGTAGTCTTCTGCTGAGATTTCTTCCTTTACTTCTGCCAACATTTCCAATGTACAATCGCGCAAGAATTCTACGCCTTCGTGCTTCTTAGCGATAGCAGCAACTGCGTTTTCGCAGCTCTGACGACGCTTGTTGTAAGCTGAAGAAGCCAATTCATGCTTTACTACAGAGTCAACCAATACCAAACGGTAACCTTCTGGCTTGAACGGGAAGTATTGATATTCCATAGAACGGCAGTCTAGACGCATTAAGCTACCTTCCTTACCGAATACAGAAGCAAACTGGTCCATGATACCGCACTTCACGCCGATGTAGTTGTGTTCAGTTGCCTGACCTACCTTAGCCAATTCGAACTTGTCAATCTTGTTGTCACCGAACAAGTCGTTGAGTGCGTATGCGTATGCACTTTCCAAAGCAGCTGATGAAGACATACCTGCACCGAGAGGCACGTCACCTGCAAATGCAGTGTTGAAACCCTTAACGTCTACACCACGCTTGATCATTTCACGGCAAACACCGAAAATGTATCTTGCCCAGCTAGCGCGAGGAGCATCTTCTTCGTTCAAGCCGAATTCTACATAGTCCTTCAAGTCGATGGAATAAGCCTTTACGATGTCTGTACCGTTAGGCTTGATTTCGATAATCATACCTTTATCTACTGCACCCGGGAATACGAAACCACCATTGTAGTCTGTGTGTTCGCCGATGAGGTTGATACGACCTGGAGATGCATATACTGAGCCTGTAGTGCCATCATGATGTTTGATGAAGCGACTTCTTACAAATTCTATATCCATGATTTTAGATGTATTAAATGGTTAATATTATTAAGGTTATTTATTTCTTTACCTTTGAGCCTACCAATGCGTAGAACAACAAGTAAACTGCACAGAATACAACTACCCAGTAGCTAGTCATATAGTCAGTCATTTCAGCAACTTGTGCTTGGATAGCCAACATTACAGCGCAACCGAATACCATAGTCATGAAGATGCCAGATGCAACGGCTGTATACTTACCCAAACCTTCAACTGCCATGTTGAAGATACCGCCCCACATTACTGAAGAGCAAAGACCTACCAACAGGAATGCAAAGATACCTACAGGAACTTGTGCCCAAATAACGCTCAAGTTAGCCCAGTCGATACCAGGAACGCTTACTGTTACGTCTGTCGGAGCAAACATACCAAACAATACAAGTACCAATGTGGCTGATGATACAGTTGTAATCATGGCACGGCTAGATACCTTGCTACCGATAGAAGCACCTACGAAACGACCTACCATCATCAATGCCCAATATACAGCTACGATCAAACCTGCTGTAGCAGCGTTGATACCCAATTCCGGAGTGTTTACCAAGTACATGTTCACGTAAGTCGGAGTACCTACTTCAATACCCATGTATACGAAGATACCGATGATACCCAATACGAAGTGACGGTACTTCAAAGCACCCTTAACAAGGCTCATGTCTACTGGAGCTTGTTCCGGTTCGTCAATCTTAGTGAAGAGGATAGTAATAAATGCTACAACGAAGATAGCCAAAGCGATCATCAATGCAGGAGTTGCATCGGCAATCTTAGTTTCAGATGTAACTTCACCAATCAAAGCACCCATGATGATGTATACAGCAACAGCAGCCAAAGAGTTGAATACACCACCAGTCTGGATAAGCTGGTTACCTGCGTTACCACCACCACCGAGGAGGTTCAACATCGGGTTAACCACACAGTTGAGGATACACATACAGAAACCTGTGATGAAAGCACCCAACAAGTAAACACCAAATACAAGACCCAAGTTTTCCTGAGCATTGAGCAAGCTACTTGACCATTGTACGAGGATACCTACGATACCTACTGTAAGACCAATCAAAGCAGTCTTCTTGTAACCTACCTTAGAAATAAGCATACCGGCAGGAATACCCATCAACAAGTAAGCTACGAAGTTACCATAGTTACCGATTTGTGCCAATACTTCAGAAATTTCTCCCTGTGCCTTGATAATGTTTGCCATCGGAGAACACAAGTTGGTTACGAAGGCAATCATGGCGAAGAGGGCAATCATAACGATAATTGCTCCCCATGGTTTTGTTTGTTGATTCATGGTTTTTAATGTTTTTATTATTTAATGATTAATTATTTCTCAACACTGAATTTATAAATGGTTACTTGCTTGTATTCATTACCCGGTGTCAACACGCATGAAGGGAAGTGTCCCTTGTTCGGTGTGTCAGGGAAGTGCTGTGCTTCAAAGCAGATGGCACTTCTTTCCGGGAATGTAGCGCCCTTGTAGCCTTCGAATCCGCTCAACCAGTTGGCTGTGTATAACTGAACCCCCGGTTCGGTAGTCCACATTTCCAAGCAACGGCCGCTGATTGGTTCCACGCACTTGGCAGCATAAGTCAATGAGCCTGCTTCGCGCTTGTTCAATACATAGCAATGGTCATATCCCTTGCCGATTTCCAATTGGCGGAAACTATAATCGTTGATGCGTTCGCCTACCACATGAGGTGTGCGGAAATCCATCGGAGTACCTTCTACCGGTGCAATTTCTCCCAATGGAATACATGTTTCGTCTACAGGTGTATACCAGTCGGCATTGATGGTAACAATGTTGTTTTCTACAGAAGCGGTAGGATTAGCCAAGCCTGACAAGCTGAAGAATGCATGATGAGTGAGGTTGACGAGTGTCTTTTTGTCAGTAGTGGCAGAGTAATCAATCTTAAGTTCGTTCTCATTGGAGAAGCTATAGATAACAGTCAGGTCAAGATTGCCAGGGAAGCCTTCTTCGCCGTCAGCAGAAAGATAATGAAGCTTCAAAGTCTGGGCATCTGTCTGTTCTGCATCCCATACACGGGCATGATAACCTGTCGGACCGCCGTGCAAATGGTTTGGACCATTGTTTACTGCCAGTTGATATTCTTTTCCATCCAGTTCGAACTTACCCTTGGCGATGCGGTTGCCATAACGGCCAATCAATGTGCTGAGGAATGGTTCCGGACTGTTGATTACTTTGTCAATGGTGTCATGACCTTGAATGACATTGGCATAATTGCCGTCTTTATCAGGTACCATAATAGCAACCACAGCTCCACCATAGTTGGTAATGGCTACTTCGGCACCACTTTCGTTCTTGAGAATGAACAAATCGGTCTGCTTGCCTTCGATAACTTTCTGAAAATCGGCTTTCTGAAGGCCGCACAAATTTTCTCCTGGGTTCAATGTGCTTATCATAGTAGAAAAATCTTTTTATAGTACACTTAAATTAAATGCAAATAAAAAGATTTTCTATCATGTTTCCAAACTTTTTAGAAAGAATCTGAAAGGAATTTTAATAAGTCCGCAACAATGAAGGTACTTCCCCCTACGAAAATGAAGTCTTCGGCATCGGCAGCTTCTTTGGCTGCTTGTACGGCATCGGCTACATTGGAGTAGGTGTTTCCTTTCAGTCCGGCTTCACCTGCCAGGCGTTGTACTTCCGTCTCGGACAAAGCACGGTTGACACTTGCTTTTGTGAAGTAGTAAGTCGCTTCTTTGGGAAGCATGGCGAGTACACCGCTGATATCCTTATCGTTGACCATGCCCATGACAATGTGTAGACGTCGGTACTTTTGGGCGGCAAGTTGTTCTACTATGTATTGGATTCCTCCCTTGTTGTGTCCCGTGTCACAAACCATGGTCGGGTTTTCTTGTAGTCTTTGCCAACGTCCCATCAGTCCGGTCATCGGGCAGACATGGGCAAATCCTTCGCGTACGTGCGATTCCTTAATCTTGTAACCGATACGTTGCAAGATGCGGATGGCACAAAGTATGGTGTTGGTATTCTTTATTTGGCATAGTCCGCCCAATTCACCTTCCAGGTGAGGATAATCCTTTGTCCAATAGTAGTTTTTCCCGTCTCTCGGGAGTAAGCTGATGACTACCTGTTCTTCTTCAGCAAAGTGGATGGGTGCTCCTTCTTGTAAAGCCTTTTGAGTGAACACGGGCTTCGTTTCAGCGGTTGTTTCACCGATGACAACCGGAATGCCTGGCTTGATGATACCTGCTTTCTCCGATGCGATTTTCGCCAATGTGTCACCTAGGAATTGCACATGGTCGAAGCTGATGTTGGTGATAAGACAGAGGTCCGGACGGATGATATTGGTACAGTCCAATCTGCCTCCTAATCCCACTTCAATAATAGCTACATTTACCTGCTGTTCAGCAAAGTAGTTGAATGCCATAGCGGTAGTCAATTCGAAGAACGACGGGTGAAGCGGTTCGAAGAATCCTCGATGTTGTTCCACGAAATCGATGACGTATTGCTCGTTGACGGGGATACCATTCACGCGGATTCGTTCACGGAAATCCACAAGGTGAGGAGAGGTATACAGACCTACTTTGTATCCTGCAGATTGGAGAATAGCTGCCAAGGTGTGAGAACAAGAACCTTTACCGTTGGTTCCCGCCACATGGATGGTCTTGAACAATCGGTGCGGATGTCCGAAGTGTTCATCCAATAGGTGAGTGTTGTCCAATCCTTCTTTGTATGCATCCTTACCCACATTTTGGAAAAGGGGAGTGCTGTTGAATAAATAGTCGATGGTTTCTGAGTAGGTCATAATGATAAAAATAAGTGGATGCGTATTTTGACGCATCCACAATAAATTAATCGAAGAAATTCTTGAATTTCTTGAAAATCTTTTCTTTGATGCTCATGTTCGGCATGAAGTTGTCGGAATCCTGCATCTTTTCCATAGCTTGCTTTTCTTCCTTGTTCAAATGCTCTGGAATGTAGACGCTGATGTTCACCAACAAGTCACCGGTACCGTTGCTATAGCCATAGCTGTTCACACTTGGAAGACCCTTTCCGCGTAAACGGAGAACCTTACCTGGTTGAGTTCCCGGTTCAATCTTCACTTTCACTTTGCTGTCGATGGTCGGGATTTCTACCGTACCACCGAGTGTAGCTGTAGGTACACTCAACAAAAGGTTGTAAATCAAGTCGTTTTCATCACGAATCAAGTCTGGATGGCTTTCTTCCTCGATGACTACCAACAAGTCGCCGGCAATGCCGTTGTGCTTACCTGCATTACCCTTGCCATTGACGGTCAGTTGCATGCCTTCGCCAACACCGGCCGGAATCTTTACTTCCACTACTTCTTCACCGTAGGTGATACCTTCGCCCGAGCAATGCTTACACTTATCCTTGATAATCTTGCCTTCACCATTACAGTTCGGACATACAGACTGAGTCTGCATCATGCCGAAGATGCTTTGCTGAGTGCGTGTCACACTACCTGTACCGTGGCAATTCGGACAGGTTTCTGTACCTGAGTTGCCTTCAGCGCCACTACCGTGACAATGTTCACAAGTGACATATTTCTTCAACTTGAATTTCTTTTCAACACCGGTTGCAATGTCCTTCAAATTCAATTTCACCTTTACACGAAGGTCAGAGCCGCGGAATTTGCGTTGTTGAGGACGGCCACCACCGCCACCAAAACCACTGAATCCGCCAAAGCCTCCGAATCCGCCGCCACCTCCGAAGATGTCGCCAAACATCGAGAAGATGTCGTCCATAGACATGCCTTGTCCGCTGAAGCCGCCACCTGCAGCACCACCCATTCCGGCATGGCCGAACTGGTCATAACGGGCACGTTTGTCCTTGTCGCTCAGTACGCTATAAGCTTCTGCCGCTTCCTTGAACTTCTCTTCCGCTTCCTTGTCACCCGGATTCTTGTCTGGGTGATATTGGATGGCCATTTTACGATAGGCTTTCTTGATTTCGGCTTCACTGGCCGTTTTCTCAACGCCTAACACTTCATAATAATCTCTTTTTGCCATACTACTTTAAGGTTTTGAGTTATTGGGCTACGGCCACTTTGGAGTGACGGATGACCTTATCATTCAACATATATCCGGTTTGTACGCAATCCAGAATCTTGCCCTTCAAGTCTTCGCTTGGAGCAGGGATGAGAGCGATGGCTTCGTGGAAATCTGTATCGAATTCCTTGCCGTCAGTCTCAATCTTCTGGAGTCCTTCCTGACCAAGAACCTTCTGGAACTTGCTGAAAATCAGTTCTACGCCTTCTTTCATTGCTTTGGTTTCCTCCGAAATTTCCATGTTCTTGAGTGCACGTTCAAAGTCGTCGAGTACCGGAAGAATGGCGGTCAATGTCTTTTCAGCACCATTCTTAATCAATTCTGCCTTTTCCTTGAGGGTACGCTTGCGGTAGTTGTCAAATTCGGCAGAAAGACGGAGATACTTGTCACGTTCTTCGCTCACCATCTGTTGAGCTTCTGCCAACATGTTGGCAAGTTGTTCCTCAACGGTCAGTTCTTCGGCTGGAGTTTCTTCCTGTGCAGTTTCTTCTGTTTGGTTTTCTTCCTGAGCCGCTTCATTGGCTACTCCTTCTTCGTTCTTCAAGATTTCTTCTTCCTGAGGTTGATTCTTTTCTTTGGTCATGATGTATGTTGTTTTTTTCTGTTATCTAATAAATGTTTCTTTTTCTATCTACAAATTCCGTGCCTTGGCAGAAAATGTGCGTAAAAGTCAGTTTTGCGCTTCGTCAGACTGACAACGTGGCAGAAAATGGTGGTATATTGTCTTGGTTTCATTAGTTCCAACTTTTTCCGCCTATTG
Source organism: Bacteroides sp. (assembly GCA_017466635.1). Lineage (GTDB taxonomy): Bacteria > Bacteroidota > Bacteroidia > Bacteroidales > Bacteroidaceae > Phocaeicola. The sequence continues at coordinate 4,422 of JAFTTU010000054.1, read as the reverse complement.
GAACTTTTTGTCCCGCTAGGTGGAACTTTTGGAACCGCTTGGTGGGAGAAATGGTTCCGCTTAATGGAACTACCTTGCACTTCTGGGAGTACCTGTGGCGTCATATTTTGGCATTTCAAATAAAATCCGTATCTTTGCAACTCTTTAATAAATAATCACTAAACTTAAGGATAAGAAGACATGATAACAGTTTCCAATCTCGCCATCCAGTTTGGCAAGCGTGTGTTGTACAAGGATGTGAACCTCAAGTTCACGAATGGTAATATCTATGGTGTCATCGGTGCCAACGGTGCCGGTAAGTCTACCTTCTTGAAAGCCATTTCTGGCGAATTGGAGCCGACCAAAGGATCTGTAACCCTTGGTCCGGGCGAACGCCTTTCGGTACTTAGCCAGGACCACTTCAAGTGGGACCAATATACGGTACTCAATACCGTGTTGATGGGTCATACCGTCCTTTGGGATATCATGAACGAACGCGATGCTCTTTATGCAAAGCCTGATTTTACCGATGAAGACGGTATCCGTGTGTCGGAACTCGAAGAAAAGTTTGCAGAGCTCGATGGTTGGAATGCCGAAAGCGATGCAGCTGCTTTGTTGAGCGGCCTCGGTATCAAGGAAGACTTGCACTACAAGCTCATGGGCGAATTGAGCGGTAAGGAAAAGGTACGTGTCATGTTGGCACAAGCTTTGTTCGGTAATCCGGACAACTTGCTCCTCGACGAACCTACCAACGACCTTGATATGGAAACCGTGACTTGGCTTGAAGAATACCTTTCCAATTATGAGAATACCGTTCTTGTGGTGAGCCACGACCGTCACTTCCTCGACTCGGTTTGTACACATACCGTGGACATCGACTTTGGTAAGGTGAACCTCTTTGCGGGTAACTATAGCTTCTGGTACGAATCCAGTCAGTTGGCTCTCCGTCAGGCGCAGAACCAGAAGGCGAAGGCTGAAGAAAAGCGCAAGGAATTGGAAGAATTCATCCGCCGATTCAGTGCCAATGTGGCCAAGAGTAAGCAGACTACCAGCCGTAAGAAGATGCTCGAAAAGCTTAATGTGGACGATATCCAACCTTCTTCACGTAAGTATCCGGGTATCATCTTTACCATGGAACGCGAACCGGGTAATCAGATTCTCGAAGTATCGGGCTTGAAGGCGACTACCGATGATGGCGAAGTGCTCTTCAGTGATGTGAGCTTCAATGTAGAAAAGGGTGACAAGATTGTATTCTTGAGCCGTGATCCACGTGCCATGACCGCCCTCTTCGAAATCATCAACGAAAACCGTCAACCGGATGCAGGTACCTTCTCTTGGGGGGTAACCATTACTACGGCTTACTTGCCGGTGGACAATACCTCGTTCTTCGAAAACGACTTGAACCTGGTGGATTGGTTGAGCCAATTCGGTGAAGGCAATGAAGTCTACATGAAGAGTTTCTTGGGACGTATGCTCTTCAGTGGTGAAGAAGTGCTGAAGAAGGCCAATGTCCTTTCGGGTGGTGAAAAGATGCGTTGTATGATTGCCCGTATGCAGCTCCGTAATGCCAATTGCTTGATTCTCGATACTCCGACCAACCACTTGGACTTGGAATCCATTCAGGCATTCAACAATAATTTGAAGCTTTATAAGGGTAATGTCCTCTTTGCATCGCATGACCACGAATTCATCCAGACGGTATCAAACCGCATCATCGAATTGACTCCGAATGGCATCATCGACAAGATGATGGAGTACGATGAATACATCACAAGCGACCATATCAAGGAAATGCGTGCTCGCATGTATGGCGATAAGTAATTCACTATAAATCAACCTAATCCCCCTTCACAAGGGGGAGAATTATTTGCGGAACTCAAATTATCGATAGTTTCCATCTATCCCTCCATAAACCTTTTCTATTCCCCGGTTGTTTCATTATTACATTTTAACTAAATTTTCTTGCGAAGTATATATCAATGCTTAACTTTGCAAACGAAAGAAAAGTGGAATGAATACAAATTAATGATTGGAATACTATGAAAAGACTAGAAACTACCTTTGCTGGATTGACATTGAAGAATCCGTTTATCGTGAGTAGCAGTAACTTGACTAACTCGGCAGAAAAGAACAAGAAGTGGGAAGAAGCCGGTGCTAGTGCCGTGGTGTTGAAATCCTTGTTCGAAGAGGAAATCGAAGCCGAAGCCGCTTGGATGCAAGATGGTGTACATACGGAAGGACAGGACTATCTGTTGTATTATCATCGGGCACATCGTCTGGAAGAATACCTTAATTTAATAAAGGAAACCAAGGCTCAATGTACGATTCCTGTTATCGCCAGCATCAATTGTTATCGACTGACCGAATGGACAGACTTTGCGAAGCAGATAGAAGAGGCGGGTGCCGATGCCTTGGAATTGAATATCATGTCCATCTGTAGTGAGCTGGACTATGAATATGGAGCTTACGAACGTTTGCACATCGATATTGTCAAGCAAGTGAAGAAGAGTGTCTCGATTCCGGTGGTAGTAAAGTTGGGCAAGAACCTGACCAACCCGATTCCACTAATCAACCAGCTTTATGCGCATGGAGTAGCGGGTGTGGTGTTGTTCAATCGCATGGTGACTCCAGACATTAATTTGGATAAAATGTGCTATACAGCCGGTGATGTGTTCAGTCATCCGTCCGATTTGTATGAATCAATCCGTTGGATTGGCTTGGCATCCCACCGTGTACCGAAGTTGGCTTATGCTGCCTCGGGTGGTGTAACCGATGCTGCTTCGATGGTGAAAGCCATTTTGGCAGGTGCATCCGCTGTAGAAGTTTGTTCGGTACTTTATCAGAAAAAGGAAAAGGGTATCCAGGAAATGCTGGACGAACTTGAAGCATGGATGGACAACAACAATTATGCCCAGATTTCAGATTTCAAGGGCATGATGAATGCCGGGAAGGCTGGAGGAGGAACCGCATTTGAGCGTGTCCAGTTCTTCAAGAATTTCGGAAAGTATGAATAATTTGTTTTAGGCACGGATTACACGGATTAACACGGTTTTTAGTGTGTGTATGCATTAATTAATATCCGTGAAATCCGTGTAATCCGTGCCAAAATTAATTTATCCCAACATCGCATCCGCCAAAGCTTCCATGGCTGGAATGTCTCCTTGCTTCATGGCCGAACGGATAGTTACCATCGGCTCTACGATTTCAATATCCTTCATGGTTTCGAACATGCCCTTCATCACACGGCCCGCACAAGGTGCCCAAGAACCGTTTTCGATGATGCCTACACGACGCTTCTGATAAGCCTTCAGCTTCAAGTGGTGGAGGAAGTCATGCATGGGTGGGAAGACATCGGCATCGTATGAAGCTGCTGCTACGATAAGCTTGCTCATACGGAAAGCATCTTCCACAGCTTCCGCCATGTCGTCACGGCTCAAGTCTGCGATAGAAACCTTCGGTGCACCCTTGGCACGGAGGATTTCTGCCATCTTTTCAGCCGCTTTCTTGGTGCCTCCATGAATGGAAGCGTATGCAATGAACACCCCTTCGGTTTCTACTTCGTACTTGCTCCAAGTATCGTACAGACCGATGTAGTATCCCAAGTTTTCCTTCAAGATCGGGCCGTGAAGCGGACAGATGCAGGCGATGTCCAGCGTAGCGGCTTTCTTCAGGAGCGCCTGTACCTGAGCACCATACTTGCCGCAAATGTTGAAGTAATAACGACGAGCCTCGCAAGCCCAATCCTCTTCGTGAGCCAAGGCACCGAACTTTCCGAAACCGTCAGCCGAGAACAATACCTTGTCGGCTGAGTCGTAAGTAACCATCACTTCCGGCCAATGCACCATCGGAGCCATGAAGAACTTCAGTTCACGGCCACCCAAGCTGAGGGTATCACCTTCCTTTACGGCAATGGTACGTCCTTCGAAGCAAGTGTCTTCGAAGAATTGAGGCATCATCTGGATAGCCTTGGCAGAGGCAACCACCTTCAAGTCCGGGTATTTTCCCATCAGAACGGCAATGTTGCCGGCATGGTCGGGCTCCATGTGTTGCACGATGAGGTAATCCGGTGTGCGTCCTTCCAGTCCTTCTTCCAAGTTGGCAAACCATTCTTCACCCTTACGCTTGTCGGCGGTGTCCATGATGGCAATCTTTTCGTCCATCACCAAGTATGAATTATAAGAAATGCCGTTAGGCACAATGTATTGGCTTTCGAACAAATCGATAGTAGTATCGTCTACACCAATATATTTGATTTTTTCTGTTACGTTGGATGTCATATCGTTTACATTTTTAATTTTCGGATTGCAAATATCGTTTTTTTAAGTTGTTTGGGCAAATGCTTTTCACATTATTAATAATTGTCGAAGGCAAAAGGTAACAAATCCCTTGCACTTTTCACCTCAATCACCTCTTCCATGCCACAAAGCAAGACACGCATCGGCT
>JAFTTU010000007.1 GCA_017466635.1 Bacteroides sp. | reverse complement strand
GCTCCATCTGCCGGAGCGGGAGTAGCCGGAAGGGTTGTCGGAGTGGCATTGATTTTAGCAGTTACGTCTGCCATCATCTTGTTGTCCTTTTCAGCCGCACTCTTGTTGATTAAGTTTTCAACAGCAGTAGCCATTCGGCGATAAGGACTCCAGAAGGCTTGCAATACACTGATAGGATTGTCTACCACCTTTGTAATCACAGCATCCCATTCCACACCGTTGTTATCGTAATAAATCGCATTCTTTCCTACAATCAAGCTACCGATTTCACCCACGGTAATGGCAGCTACAATCTGCAATTTGGCAGGACTGGTCTTGGTTGTACAGTCGCAATATACCAGAAACATGCCACTGGTAACGGCTGTTGCATTGTGAGCCGCCATGTTTTCCACCTTCATACAGAAACGGCACGCACGTTGGTCGATAATCAACGTACCGCTTTGGAAGATGGCAGCTACCTTCTTTTCCTTATCATAGAAGTCATGGAAGGTGATGAAGTTCTTCAGCAAACGATAGAAATCCCTGAAGATGTGAAGGAACTTGTCCACCATTTCAATGTTGTCGGCTTCTTCCTTGTAGGCAGCATCCTTAGCCACCAAATCCAGCAATGCCTGCTTCTTGTCCTGCTTCAACAAGGTATTTACCACATCGATGGTCAAGTCTTCTACCGATGCACCCGCCTTACCAGCCTTCCAAGCGGTATAGGCTGCAAATTGTGCGCCGATAGCTGCCCAATCCTCTTCGCTGAGGGTTTCCTTGCCTGCCTCGATGGCTACACCTTGAAGCACCTTGAATTGTCCTGCCCAAGCCGGATTGATAGGAGCGGTGAGGTCGAGCACATCCTTTCCGGTGATGCGGGCAATCGGATAAGCAGCGATTTCTTCACCCTTGGCCGAGAGGTTTTCACCACTGATGGCTTCGATACGGGAAGTCTGTACATCGAGTGCCAACGTGCTGTCCGGAGAGAAGCTAGCCAACTTATTACGCATGAAGTAGTCCTTCATCTTGCTGTCCAAAGCCTGATAAGCTGCAATGACGGCATCGGTCTTGTCGCCGAACGGAGCAGGAACTTCGGCTGCACACCAGTCGGAATAAGCCTTCAAGTCGGCGTAGAATTGCTCGATTTGTGGAGCTGTCACGCCTTGTACACCACTTCTGTCCATGGTGCCGCCTGTCTTGGCGATAGCGGTGGTGATGGCATTGATTTCTTCTGCATCGTCGCTGCTGGCAGGGGTGATGACACCATCGCCATTGAAGCGGGTCTTGGCAAAAATGGCCGAAATATCTGCTGTATCCGCCAACGAGATACTCGTTTCGTCCTTACCCAGATTGGTCAGAATCTGCTTGGCTGCCTTGCTCAACTTCTGCCCTTCTTCGTTTTCTACATTGATTTCATCGATGCTGACCGTATCCTTTCCTTCCAACAGCAAGTCCGGATTCTTGAGCACCTTGGTAATCCACTTGGAAACACCTACCACGTCGTTGACACGAATCTTGCCATCCGCATCAAAGTCCATGTAAGTCAAACTCTTTTCATCGATTTCCAATCCCTTGATGGGGCAAGACAGTACCGTCCACATCTTGGTGTCCAGCTCGTCGAGGTGAGCAATGTCCTGTCCCGACGATATTCTCACTCTGGAACATCCGCCAATGTTGTCAAACTGCCATTTGTACTTTTCGTCTCTTTTTAAAATTGCCATAGCTTATGATTTTTATATGTTCTTCAAAAAAAGTAGTATCTTTGCTCAAAACTTATCATCACATGAATATTTCCATCATTGTAGCCATTGCCCAAAATCGTGCGATAGGCTTTGAAAACAAATTGTTGTATTGGTTGCCCAATGACTTGAAACGCTTCAAGGCATTGACTACCGGCCATACCATCATCATGGGGCGAAAGACGTTCGAGTCCTTGCCGAAAGGCGCTCTCCCCAACCGTCGCAACATCGTGCTCACCCGTCAGGACATCGAGTTCCCGGGTGCCGAACGCTATGCTTCCCTCGAAGCTGCCTTGGCCCAATGCCAAGCCGAAGAAGAAGTGTTCATCATCGGTGGAGCAAGCGTGTATCAAGAAGCGCTCTCATTGGCCGATACCCTCTACATTACCCACATCGAGGATACGCCGAAGGAAGCAGATGCCTTTTTCCCTGAAATAGACCCTTCGATATGGAAAGAAACAGGTAGAGAAGTCCACCCAACGGATGAAAAGCATCTCTACCCCTATATCTTTGCTGATTATCAACGAATCAAATAAACGTTGTCTTACTCGTCGTCGGATGCCACATTCGGAATTGGCATCTGGCGTCTGAATGCTTCGTGGAACGAAATGATGGTTTCGGAGCGTGACAATCCCAACGGTTGAAGCTTGTCATGAATGATGCTCAACAAATGATGGTTGTTCTTGGCATATACCTTGATGAACATGTCGTACTGTCCCGTGGTATAATGACATTCCACCACTTCCGGTATCTGCTTCAGTCCTTCGAACACGGCCTCGAACTCTTCCGGATGCTTCAGGTACAAGCCCATGTAGGCACACGTCTCATAACCGACGGATTCCGGGTCGATAACAAATTCAGACCCCTTCAGGATTCCCAGATTGTACAACTTCTGGATTCGCTGGTGGATGGCTGCACCTGACACTCCACAAGAGCGAGCTACCTCCAGAAAAGGTATGCGGGCATTGTCCGCAATCAACTTCAGGATTGCTTCGTCCAAACTATCTAATTGATGATGTCCCATTCTTTTTTTTATTTAACTAGTTGCAAAGATATACTTTTTCCCGAGATAAAAACTATCTTTGCTAAAAATTTACTTACTTATGAAAAAAATTATCACTTTATGCGCGTGTCTTGCATCCGTATTCTCGTTGCAGGCACAGAATTTCAGCGATTACTTCGAGGATAAAACCTTGCGTACAGACTATATCTTCACCGGCGATGCACAGAAGCAGGAAGTGTACCTGGACGAGCTTTCCAGCCTTCCCCAGTGGGCAGGACGCCGTCATCATCTGAATGAGCTTCCATTGGCAGGAAACGGCGAAATCACCATGAAGGACAAGGCTACAGGCGAAGTGATTTACCGCACGTCCTTCTCCAGTCTGTTTCAGGAATGGTTGGGCGAAGAGGAGGCTACCCGATTGAAGAAGGGCTTCGAGAACTCGTTCCTCTTGCCTTTCCCGAAGAAGGAAGCCATCGTGACCGTCGCCCTGAAGAATGCCCGCCACGAGGTTTGTGCTTCCCTCACCCACGAAATCCGTCCGGACGATATCCTGATTCACCAACGCGGGAATGCCCGCATCACTCCGCATCGTTACATGCACCAAAGCGGTAGCATGGAGGACTGCATCGATGTGGCCATCCTTGCCGAAGGCTATACCGAAGCCGAAATGGACATCTTCTATCGGGATGCCGAAGCTACCTGCGAAGCCTTGTTTGCCCACGCTCCGTTCAACAAGTTGAAAGACCGCTTCAATATCGTGGCTGTAGCAAGCCCTTCGGCAGACAGTGGTGTCAGCATCCCTCTGAAGAACGAATGGAAGTCTACGGCGGTCAGTTCGCATTTCAGTACATTCTATTCGGACCGTTACCTTACTACCAGCCGCGTGAAGAGCATTCACAACTGGTTGGCCGGTATTCCTTACGAGCACATCATCATCCTGGCGAATACGGACACGTATGGCGGTGGAGGCATCTACAATTCCTACACCTTGACTACGGCTCATCATCCGATGTTCAAGCCGGTAGTGGTGCACGAATTCGGCCATAGCTTCGGAGGCTTGGCGGACGAATATTTCTATTCCGATGCTCCTAGCCCACTCTATCCATACGACATCGAACCGTGGGAACCGAACATCTCAACCCTGGTGGATTTTGAAAGCAAATGGAAGGACATGGTGCCGGCAGGCACTCCAACACCTACTCCGGTCAAGACCTCTCCCGAAGAGATTTACACCAGCGTAGGGGTATACGAAGGTGCAGGCTATACATCGAAGGGCATCTACCGTCCTACCACCGAATGTCGCATGAAAATCAACGAGGCTCCGGCCTTCTGTCCGGTTTGCCAACGGGCTTTAGAAAGACTGATTTTGTTTTATACGGAAAAGTAATTTCAACCTGTGGATGTGTCAAAATACGCATCCACTTATTTTTTTGGCACGGATTACACGGATTAACACGGTTTTTAGTGTATGTGTCCATCAAATATATCCGTGCAATCCGTGTAATCCGTGCCTAAAATACATCATGACACACTCTCCTAGGGGGAGAACAATGCTTATACAATCACCTTATGATAAAACTAAAAGAAATAAAAACCACCCATGAGCACTATCCGTTCATGGAGAACCTACTGGAAACGGCGTTCCCCATCCAGGAGCGCCGTGATAGTGTAGAGCAGCGGAAGAACACCGATGAGAACCCGTTGTTCCACAATGCGCTCATTACAGACGACGGTACACCCATCGGAATCCTTACCTACTGGGAGTTCCCGACCTTTGTCTACATCGAGCATTTCGCCATCGACAGCCGTTTGCGGAACGGAGGCTATGGCAGACAGGCATTGGAAGCCTTCAAGCAGCTTGTAACCACTCCTATCGTCCTGGAAGCAGAAGAACCTACAGACGACATTACACGCCGACGCATCGGCTTCTATGAACGCCAGGGCTTCGTGATGCAGGAAGTACCCTACCTCCAACCACCCTACCGACCAAGAGAAGAATGGTTCCCTCTCAAGCTGATGACGTACGGCCTCTTAGATATAGCAAATGAGTATACGCAGATAAGAGACACCATCTATCGGGAGGTTTACCACGTCTGAAATGAAAACCGTTTTTCAATGAAAGTTGCAAGTTGCGGGTTGCGCCCAAAAACGCAACTTGCAACCCGCAACTCGGGTTGCGTTTTTATTTTTGAGGTGTGTATTTTGCTTCCTCTACTAGGCGCAACCCTAGTGTGTGTCTTATTTTTTTATTTTTATTATTTATTATATTATATATAATATATATTACAATATATAATTATATAGATATATATAGTTATAGATTATAAGCATACAACACGAAAAACAAAAACCAACAATAGGTTGCGGGTTGCAAGTTGCGTTTTCCAATTCTAAACAGAAGTTAAATTTGAGGCAAAAAGTACCCTCAAAAAGCGCAACCGCACCTCAAAAAACGCAACCTTTTCGCAACTCCCAAAACGCAACCCGCAACCCGCAACTTGCAATCAAAATCACTTTTTAAAGATGCATTTTTCACATGCTGTCTAGGAGGCAAGTGTAAGCACTCAGACCGGAAGATGAAAGCGCTTCCGATAGATGGCAAAAGTAGAAGCGTAAAAAAAGGAACTACCTTTCGATAGTTCCTTTTTCTATTAATTAATAACTATATTAGTTGCGTTGAGCAGCTGAATAGTTAATATTCAAAGCGTATGCTTGACGAAGAGCCTGCTTGATGTCTGTTACGATACCCATCTTGGTGTCCTTGTCCACCTTGAGTGATACCTGCATAAACGGCTGGTCTTCTTCCTTCATGTTTTCGCGTTCCTGATAGATGTAGTCACCTACTTCATTCACGTCAGCGAAACGGTCGTTCAACTGGATACGTGTTTCAGCACCCATCTTAGCTTGGAGTTCGAGAGTCGGCTGACCAACATAGATAAATGTTACCAACGACTTCTTTTCCAACTTTTCCAACTCGGTAGCTTGAGGAGCTCTAAACTGAACCTTCATAGTCACTTCACGCATGGTTGTTACAATCATAAAGAAGAACAACATGGTAAAGATCAAGTCAGGCAAAGATGAGGTATTCAACTCAGGCAT
>JAFTTU010000006.1 GCA_017466635.1 Bacteroides sp. | reverse complement strand
CCAACAACTTCAACCATACCTTACTCAATAAGCGCATCAGGATGATGAACAAGGTTAGTTCCAACCGATGGGCGTGCTTGAAGTGCTTGTTTGTGCTTCCAATGACGGCTTTGGCGGTTGTGGCGTTTGCACGACCGGAAGTATCCAGTGAATTGAAGGAATTGAAAATGAAGTATTCTTTTTTGAATGAAGGATTACCTGCAAAATTCGAAATCAATAAGAAATGGCCTTACACTTCCAGCTTAATTGACAACATACCAGATGATTCTATTAAACAGGATAGCAAACCTGATTCAATAATGGAAGAATTTAAGAAAACGGGAGTCTTTGATGCAAGTAGATTGGCTTCAGGTTCATCGACAGGCACTCCTCTGATAATCATTGACGATGAAGTGAAAGGAACAGATCCTGAAATTATGAAAAAGATGGATCAAACCACCATAAGATCGATGCTGATATTCAATAACAAACATGAAACGGCAAAAATCTATGGTAATAAAGCAAAGGATGGAGTGATAAAAATAACAACTTGGGATTATATCCTCAAAAATAAATAAGGCTTAAGATGGACTTGGCGGATGATGCCAATCCGGTGGTGGTGATTGTGGAACTATAAAAATAATGAAATCATGAAGAAAAGACTTTTTTGTTCGGCCATTATATTGTTTATAATGACCGCTTGTGGACAGAAGGAAATCAACTCGTCCGACCTTGTTCATCTGAATCTTCAACAAGCAAAGAAACTGGAAACTCCAAAGCTTTCTACACTGTTGAAAGACATCCGTTATGTGGCTTTAGAAACTGATGATAACTGTGTATTGAAAAAAGTCTCGTATATAGTGTTGACAGACAAATACATCGTATGTGAAGATGGGGTACAGTGCTATGTGTTCGATAAAGCCAACGGAAGTTTTATTCGTACCGTAGGATTGCGTAAAGACAGGGGACCTGAAGGATATGCCTCGCCAACCACTCCGCTATGCGTGATTGGCAATGAAGTGCTGATGCTTGACTGGGAAAAGGAAAAATACAATGTATATTCTCTGGACAATGGCAAGTTGATACGTAAAATACCGGGTGAAGAAGCAATGGCGGGAAGTTGGACTTTTGAAAAGGTCTTTCCGCTTAATGACACCATTCTGTTGCAATATCCGCTCAATATAGAGGGTAAAAACAAATATGGTCTGAAAGTCCGTAAGCTTTCCGGAAATTACTTGAAGAAATATCCGTCCACCAACAATTGCGAATCGATTGACCTCGCTAGATTCTATATGGATATGAACGAAGTCACATTTTATACCTACAATGGAAACACTTACTTCCATGAATGTACATCGGACACCATTTTCCGTCTGAATGAGTATGGCGACTTGGCACCTTGTTATGTGGTAGGTTTGGGAGAGATGCTACCTACTTTGGCAGAAGTCAGGACAAGTGGAGATATGGAAAAAGGAAAGTTCGTGTTGTTGGGAGATATCGTAGAAACGAATCATTGGCTGCTTTTCCCAAAGAACTTTTGGAATGACAATGCATATTTTTATCATAAGGCTGAACAGAAAATGGGTTACATGAACGGAAAGGAAACCAAGGGGTTCACCAACGATTTGAATGGATTTCTTCCATTCTGGCCCAAGGATTGCGGACGTGGTAAGGCGGAGAATGAAGTGTGGGCTATCCTTCAGCCAGAGGAATATTTGGAAGGAGTAGAACAAACCGGCAAGAATCCGCTGGGCATCGACCTTCAGTTTGATGACAATCCGGTGATTGTGATTGGAACATTGAAATAAAAGTTCCATGTTTAATATGAAACGAAAAATTTATGACCGTCTTTTAACATGGAAAAACGAGGCTAATGGTGATTCCGCCCTTATGATTGAAGGAGTAAGACGTGTTGGAAAAAGTTATATTGTTGAGGAATTGTTCTGAGTTGGTAAAAAACGCTTGCTGAAGCGTTGGCATACACATACGGGAGTAAGTGCCAACGCTCCCGCAAGTGCAGGCACATGAACCCGCAAGCGTTTTAAGGTTCACCCGGATGTTCAAAAATCAGGGCGACCTGACGTGTAGTAGGTCAATCAAATTATACCCTCAAGAATAGTTTCCGCTTATACATCTCCCAAAGGATGAAATAAATGAGGAGGACCTGGCACACGGTCATCAACACTTGATAATAGTCTCCCAGGTGTGGTTCTAGACCGTGGAAGAGAGAATGCCCGATGCATCTGAAGTTGACGCATTGGGTCAGCATGTACGCCACGATGGAGTTCATGCCGTATACCTTCAGCCATCCGCTGTATTTCTTCCAACCTTTGTAGTCGATGAGATAATAGAACAATGCCATCAGCAGGAAGCAATAGCCGCTGCTGACCAACGTCATGGAACCGGTCCATAATTTCTTGATGACAGGATGCCAGATTCCCCATATCCATCCGATGGCTACCATGGCAGCTCCTATCGCCAACAGATAGATTACTTTCTGTTTCGGCATCCATGCCTTGTCTTTCAGAATATACCCTGCAAAGGTTCCGGTCAGTGCCGTTACACCGAAGTTCAGGCTGCTCAGTATCCAGGTGTAGCGATACCATTCGGCAAAGACCACTTCTCCGTTCATCACCGAAGCACCGTCGCGGAAGCGTCCCAAAACCTCGCGGTCTATCCATTCGGCCAAGTTACCGTCGGGGGTGTAATTGCCACCACCATATCCTTGAACGGTGATGAATTCCATGGCTCCCCAGAAACCGAGCAATAGGGCAACTGCAATAATGATTTGCGTACGGAGCGGGTATGCAGATACAGCAGACTCGCGATGAGATAGCCCATAGCGATGGCTTGTAGGGTGTTGGAGTAGATATAGATGCGGTTGGGGTCCAGTCCCAACAGATTGCCTTGACACATCATGCCGAATATCCAGAGAAGGATGACCCGTTTCAGGATGCGTCGGTATACCAATGAGCGGTCTTTGGCTTGCTTATAGCGGGATAGTGCGAACGGAATGGTAATTCCGGACATGAACATGAAGAGGGGCATCACCAAGTCCCAAGGTGAGAACCCTTCCCAATCGACATGTGAAAAGCACCACATGAAGGAATGAAACGACGGAGTATCGACGGCGCTTGACAATTGGTGGATGGCCGTTTCCAGCCCGACCAGCATGAAGAGGTCGAATCCTCGGAGTACATCCAGTGACTCCAGCCGTTGAGGTTGTTGGTTTTTCATAAATCAGCAGTTTCTTTGTAACAGGAAAATAAGAAGTTGCCTCATTTCGTCCTGAACGACAGAACAAACTGAGGCAACTTGTCTTTTGTTTTACGGGATTGAAAGATTACTTCAAGTTAGTCAATACCGGAACCTTGACAGTCTTCACTTCGGTCATCGGAGTTTCGTTGAGCTGTTCGAAAATTACAATCTTGTTTTCGCCCTTGTTCAACCATACGCCCGGGATGTAAAGTGTCTGCTGAGGACCTACCTTCCAGTAACGGCCGATGTTGTGACCGTTCACGAAGATGATACCCTTGCCCCATGCTTCCATGTCGATGAATGTATCGCCGGTTTCATCCAAAGTGAAAGTACCTTCGTACAATACCGGACAATCCTTCAAGCGGTTGGCTTGAGAAGTGCCGTTGTTGTAAGCATTGCGTCCCATCTTGCTGAAATCAGGCACTTCGCTCATCGGGAGCTGGTACATTTCCCAATTACCGCTGATTTCCTGTCCCGCGATAGTTACCGGGCTGATGATACCCTTGGTATTGTGAACGATTTCGCTACCATAGTTGATACGACCCATGTTTTCTACCAAAATCTGTAGAGTAGCATTGAACGGAACGTTGATTTCCATGTCGTAAGTCTGGGTGTTACGGTTCAGTTCGCCCACCTTTTCGCCATCGATGTAGATGACAGCATAGTCACGCAAGCCAGGGATAGACAAGGTACCGCTGATAGGCTGGTTGAAACGACGGCTGTACAATACATAGCCATAACCTTGGTTCAACTGTTCGAAAGTCATCGGCTGGTTAGCGCTGACCGGCTTCATGCGTTCTGCCCAACCCAATACATCGGCTACCTTGTTCAGCTTGATGGAAGGAATTTCGATGACAGGGATGCGTGCAGGAGCTTCAGGAACGTTCTTCACGTAGTTCTTGATGACTGTACGGATAGAATCGTACTTCGGAGTCACCCAACCGGCTTCGCTGATAGGAGCATCGTAGTCGTAGCTGGTCAAGTCCGGCTGGATGTCACGACGCTTGTCATAGTTGGCACCGCTGGTGAAAGCGAAGTTGGTACCACCATGAACCATGTAGAAGTTGATGGAAACATCGTTCTTCAAGTACAAGTCTGTCTGACGGGCAATGCTGGATGCACTTACATTCGGATGCGGTTCAGCCCAGTGTGCCAACCAGCCCGGATAGAATTCGGCTACCATGTACGGACCTTTGCCGTCGTGATACTTGTTCACGGCGTTCTTCAAGTTTTCGATGTTGCTTTCGCCGTTGGCTGTAGGAAGTGCACCCGGTGTGCTACCGCCTTCGAACAACCAGCTACCGTCTGATGTAAACAAAGGTACATCGAATCCGGCATCCGCCAACTGTTGCTTGATTTTGGCATTGTAAGCACGGTGTTCTTCCAATGGGATGTCCTGACGTTGGGATACGTATGAACCGAATTCGTTTTCACACTGTACCATGATAATCGGACCGCCCTTGGTGCAGAGCAAGTGACCTACTTCCTTGTACAAGCGTTCGATGTATAACTTGGTATGCTTCAAGAACTGTTCGTTGTCACGACGGATTTCCATGCCTTCCACGTTCTGCAGCCACCAAGGATAGCCACCGAATTCCCATTCTGCACATACATACGGACCCGGACGGAGAATCACCATCATGCCTTCTTCACCGGCAATACGGATGTATTCAGCCAAGTTCTTGTCGCCTTCAAAATCCCACTTGCCCGGTTCCACTTCGTGCCAGTTCCAGAATACGTAAGTGGCTACGGTGTTCAAGCCCATGCCCTTCATCATCTGGAAGCGATGACGCCAGTACTGGTGTGGAATACGTGAATAGTGCATTTCGCCCGACAAAACCGGAGTCGGCTTGCCGTTCAAGTAGAAATCACCATCCTTAATTTCGAAAGAAATCTTCTTTTGTGCGAAGCTGCCCATTGGCAACAATGTGCAAAGAAGAAGCAGATAGAATAATTTTTTCATAGTGTTATTTATTAATGTTTTATCAATTTTGGCAAAGATAATGATATTTCCCAAATATCGTTAAAGGTACGTCGTTTTATTTATTTTATTAACAAAGAGGAAGCACAGATACCGTTCAGACCGCATGATTCACACTTGGGATTCCGGGCGACGCAAACATATCTTCCATGTAGAATCAACCAATGATGAGCCTTGGGAACAATCGACTCGGGAAGGTATTTCATGAGGTACTTTTCGGTGGCTAGGGGAGTGGTACAGCTTTTGGGAACCAATCCGATGCGGTGGCTCACCCGGAATACGTGGGTATCTACTGCCATGGTTGCTTTGTTGAACACTACGCTCTGAATGACATTGGCCGTTTTTCGGCCTACTCCCGGCAGTTTGACCAGTTCTTCGAGGGTTCCGGGTACTTCGCTGTGGAAATCCTTCACCAACATCTGTGCCATACCTACGAGATGTTTCGCCTTGTTGTTGGGATAGCTCACACTCCGGATGTATTCGAAGATGACTTCCGGTGTAGATGCAGCCAATGCTTCGGGAGTGGGGAAATCATGGAAGAGTGGGGGAGTAATCATGTTTACCCGCTTGTCGGTACATTGGGCGCTGAGGATGACAGCAATCAGCAATTCGAACGGATTGCCGTAATTCAGTTCCGTTTCCGCTACGGGCATGGCTTGCTCGAAGTAGGCAATGACTTTATCGTATAGTTCTTTCTTTCGCATAACAGACAATTTATTTCGACAAATATACGTTGTTTTTTCTAAAAGATGTTTATCTTTGGAGGATAATCTTAATCATGAATGAAAATGATGAAAAACACCTTGAAAAGAATCGTGTTGGGCGCATCGTTTACCTTGTTGGCCCTGTCAACGGTTTCTGCGCAAACCTATACTCCTGCTCCTGAAAACTTGCAGGCCCGCAAGGAATTTCAGGACAATAAGTTCGGTATCTTCCTGCATTGGGGCATCTACAGCATGACTGCCCGGGGCGAGTGGTACATGAACGACCGTAACATCCATCGTGATGAATATGCTAAGTTGGCCTCGGGATTCTATCCTTCCAAGTTCAATGCGGCAGAATGGGTGTCACAAATCAAGGTGTCGGGTGCCAAGTACATTACCATCACGAGCCGTCATCACGACAGCTTCTCGATGTTTGATACGAAAGAATCGGACTACGATATCGTAGATGCGACTCCATTCAAGCGGGATGTTCTCAAAGAATTGGCAGAGGAATGTCAAAAGCAAGGTATCAAACTTCATTTCTATTACTCACATTTGGATTGGAAAAGGGAAGATTATCCGTTGGGAAGAACGGGTAAAGGTACCGGTCGACCGACGGGAAAAGAAAATTGGCAGACTTACTATCAATTCATGAATAATCAGCTTACCGAACTGTTGACGAACTATGGTCCGATTGGCGCCATTTGGTTTGATGGCGTATGGGACCAATCGGAATCCTTCGACTGGCAGTTGGAAGAACAATATGCGTTGATACATAAGTTACAGCCCACTTGTCTGGTTGGGAATAATCACCACCGTACTCCATACGCAGGTGAAGACTTCCAGATGTTCGAACGCGACTTGCCGGGTGAGAACAAGGCTGGTTATTCGGACGGACAAGAGGTTAGTGCCTTGCCGTTGGAAACTTGCGAAACCATGAACCGTACCTGGGGATATAATATCGAGGACCAGAACTACAAATCGACCAAGACTCTGATTCAGCTTCTGGTGCGTGCAGCTGGAAAGAATGCCAATCTGCTGATGAACATCGGTCCTCAACCGAATGGCGAACTGCCTGCCGTAGCCGTTCAGCGCATGAAGGAGATGGGCGAGTGGATGGCTCAATATGGCGAAACCATTTATGGTACCCGTGGTGGTGATGTGGAACCGCATCCGTGGGGCGTATCTACCCGTAAGGGCAACCGCTTGTTTATCCATATTCTCGATTGGCAGGATGCTTCTCTTTATTTCCCTTTGAAGGCGAAAGTAAAGAAGGCTACCCAGTTTGTAGATGGGGCTTCCATCACTTTCCAACAAGATAAGGATGGGGTATTGCTGAAGCTTCCGAAAGTTCCGACCGAAACGGATTATGTAGTGGAATTGTTGTTGAAGTAAGCACCGTGATGAAGTAGAATTTTTATCGTGTATGTTTGTCATTTGGCTGAATAATCGTATTTTTGTAAAAAAACAGAATATGAAGAATGCGTCTCTATTTTATGCTCTTGCCTTGTTCATAGTGTCATGTGGAGGTTCCACGTCCGAAGAGCAATATGGTGACAAAGTCACTCTGTTGCCTTGTGATACTATAAGTTTTCCTATCGATGAGAATACGACTTACGAAAGCCGTGCGATGTTCCAGTTCGAAGATGACGGACGGGAATATTTATCTTTCAGAACCTATGAGAACAAGGGCAATCACATCCACATCTTCGATATCGAAAAGGAAGATGTACACAAGACGGTACCTTTGTTCCGACAAGGACCGAATGCCATACCTGGCATGTTGGGAGCGTATCCGATGGATTTGAATCATTCAATCGTGACGAACTCCATCCGTTTTACGATTGTAAATGATTCTGGGCATGTCAAATACAAGTCTCCTCCGTTGTACAATAGCAAGCATATAAGGGAAGGAGGAAAGTGGGGTAAATTCTGTCTTACATCTTTTATCTCCCGTTATCATCAACCAGCCATCATTAAGGATTCCGTTCTTTATTTTAAACAGGGACAGATAGGTTATCCGCATACGAAAGAGAGCTGGCAGACATCCAATATCTTTGCAAGCCTCAATCTGCGGACGAATGAGATGCAGCCCACCCGTTTCTGCTATCCTTCCGTTTTTGAGGTGGAGGAAGTCACCCGTACTTGGTCGTGTGAAAACGGTCATAGTTATGATTATACTGGAGAAGAAGTGGCGGTATCATTTAAACAGACCGACAGCATCTATGTTTCTTCCGATTTCCACCACGTGAAGGGATACTTGGCCAAGAGCCGTCATGCCCCCAGCATGCGTCCGACACTTTACAATGCGCAGATAGACAATGAAGTTCGGCTAAGGAAAGAGGCCATGAAGTTTGATTATTGGCACTTGATGTACGACAAATATCGCAAGGTGTTCTATCGCTTTGTGCGCCATCCGTACGAATTTCCGGCAGATAGGAATGCACAGTTCGATGAAGACAGAGGCCGTATATTCTCCATTGTCATCCTGAACGACCAATATGAAATCATTGGCGAGACTACCTTACCTGGTCACACTTACAACTATACGCTTTGTTTCGTAGGCAAGAAGGGCTTGTACATTTCGCTGAACAATCAGGACAATCCGATATTCAGCGAAGACGAGTTGTTCTTCCAGCGTTTTGAGTTGGTGGAGAAGTGATGCTTCAAGAAACTATTTATCGGCCTAACTCTTCTTCAAGAATTTTAAAAACTTGAAGAAGAGTTAGGCCGATAAATAGTTTTGTTTAACAGGATACGATGAACATTAAAAAACGACTTTTATAGGATTTTCGGAATTTTATTAGGCCTACTTCCATTCAAAGAGATGAATATCATTTGTTTGCCGCAAGACATCGAAGTGTTGGCAACCTACATCCGTGAGGTGTTGGGTGGACGCAATGGTAGGGCATATCAATCTAGCGAAGGGCGAATAACGATAAATTGAAGGGGAGAGGTTAAGAAAATGGCATGTTTCTTGTTATAAGATAATTGTTTTCACTATCTTTGCTAAATACTTAATCTAATAACAGGAATCATGGAAAAACATATCTTTTTGGCCTTTGACTTAGGGGCTACCAGTGGTCGTTCTATTCTTGGAACAGTAGCAGACGGTAAAGTGGAAATCAAGGAATTGACTCGTTTCCCGAATGCTGTAACCGAACTTCACGGAAAGTATTATTGGAATTTGATGGGCTTGTACCAGGCTTTGAGAGAAGGTTTGGTGGCTTGTAATAAGGAAGGCATCGTGCCGGAATCTATCGGTATCGATACTTGGGGTGTCGATGTAGTGCCTATTGGTGAAGACGGTTCTATCTTGAGTATGCCTCGTGCCTATCGTGACCCGTATACGGTAGGTATGCCGGAAAAGTACTTCGAAAAGATTTCCAAAGAGGTAGTTTATGATAAGACCGGTATCCAAATCATGAACTTCAATACGCTGTACCAGATTTTTGCCAGCATGGAAACCGGTTATGTACCGATGAAGGAAGCCAAGTATCTGTTGTTTATGCCGGATGCCTTGGCTTATATGTTAACCGGTGAAAAGGTGTGTGAATACACTATATCTTCGACTTCACAAATTCTTGACCCACGTACCAAGGATTTCGACAAGGAATTGTTGGAAGCAGCAGGTGTGGATGCATCTGTGTTCAGTAAGCCGGTGATGCCGGGTACGGTAGTGGGTACATTGACCGATGCTTTGGCGCAATATAGCCGTTTGGGTAAGGTGAATGTGGTTTCGGTAGCCGGTCATGATACGGCATCGGCGGTAGCAGCCGTTCCTGCCTTGGACGAAAACTTCGCTTACCTCAGCTCGGGTACTTGGTCGTTGATGGGTATCGAATCGAAGGAACCTGTCATTACTCCGGAAACATACGAATTGAATTACACCAACGAAGGCGGTGTGGAAGGAACCACCCGTTTCCTGAAGAATATCTGCGGTATGTGGCTTTTGGAACAATGCCGTAAGGAATGGGCTTTGTCCGGCAAGGACTATAGTTATCCCGAAATCGTGGAAATGGCGATGGGAGCAGAGTCTTTCAAGGCATTTGTCCAGCCGGATGACCCGTCGTTTGCCAATCCTCCTTCCATGCTCGAAGCCATTGATGCTTTCTGTGAAAGAACCGGTCAGGAAAAGCCTGCTAACGATGCACAGGTTATCCGCTTGATTTTCGAAAGCTTGGCTTTGCGTTATCGTCAAGTATTGGAAGACTTGGACCGCATCGCTTCCCATCCAATTGAACGCTTGCATATCATCGGTGGTGGCTCGAAGAATCGCTTGTTGAACCAACTGACTGCCAATGCCATTGGTCGCAAGGTGATTGCAGGACCATCGGAAGCAACGGCTATAGGTAATGTAATGATTCAGGCCATGGCGGCCGGTGTCGTGTCGTCATTACAGGAAATGCGCAGCATCATTCATGCTTCCATAGAGACGGAAGAATTCAACCCTCAATTTGTAGAGGAATGGGAAGTGGCTTATCAGAAATTTGTAGCGTTAAAATAATAGACTATGAACGAACAGAACATTAAAAAGGCGTATGAACTAGCTGTGGAACGCTATGCAGCCATCGGTATAGATGTAGAAAAGGTGATGGAACAATTGCAGGGAGTTCAGTTGTCCTTGCATTGCTGGCAGGCAGATGATGTGACCGGCTTTGAATCGACCGGTGAACTGACCGGTGGTATTCAAGCTACAGGTAATTATCCGGGTAAGGCTCGCAACATTGACGAACTTCGTGCCGACGTGTTGAAGGCGGCATCGTTGATTCCGGGCAATCATCGTTTGAACTTGCATGAAATTTATGGTGACTTCGGAGGCAAGTTTGTGGACCGTGACCAGGTAGAACCTGCACATTTCGAAAGCTGGATGCAGTGGGCAGCTGAAAATAACATGAAGCTTGACTTCAACTCCACTTCGTTCTCTCATCCGAAGTCGGGTGACTTGACTTTGTCCAATCCGGATGAGGGTATCCGTAACTTCTGGATTGAACATACCAAGCGTTGCCGTGCCGTGGCCGAAGAAATGGGTAAGCGTCAGGGCGATCCGTGTATCATGAACTTGTGGGTGCACGATGGTAGCAAGGACATCACCGTGAACCGCATGAAGTACCGTGCCTTGTTGAAGGATTCTCTTGACCAAATTTTCTCTACTGAATATCAGAACATGAAGGATTGTATCGAATCGAAGGTGTTTGGTATCGGTTTGGAAAGCTATACGGTAGGTTCGAATGATTTCTACATCGGTTATGCTGCACAGAACCAGAAAATCATTACGCTTGATACCGGTCACTTCCATCCGACAGAAAGTGTGGCAGACAAGGTTTCTTCCATGTTGCTTTATGTACCTGAATTGATGTTGCATGTAAGCCGTCCAGTACGTTGGGATTCCGACCATGTGACTATCATGAACGACGATACATTGGACTTGTGCAAGGAAATTGTACGTTGCGATGCGTTGGATAAGGTACATGTGGGCTTGGATTACTTCGATGCTTCCATCAACCGTATTGGTGCATACGTCATCGGTAGTCGTGCCACTCAGAAGTGTATGTTGCAGGCCTTGCTCGAACCGTTGCACCTGTTGCGTGAGTACGAAGCAAATGGTCAGGGCTTCGAACGTTTGGCATTGCTTGAAGAATGCAAGTCATTGCCATGGAATGCTGTATGGGATATGTTCTGCTTGAAGAACAATGTGCCGGTAGGTGAATCGTTCATCGCAGAAGTGCAGAAATACGAAGCGGAAGTTACTTCTAAGAGATAATAGGGAATGGAAATAATCATTGGACTTTTAATAATAGCCATCGGTGCCTTCTGCCAATCCAGTTCGTATGTACCTATCAACCGCATCAAGGAATGGAGTTGGGAATCGTATTGGATGGTGCAGGGAGTGTTTGCCTGGTTGGTGTTCCCGTTCTTGGGTGCCCTGTTGGCTGTTCCTGCCGGGCACTCCTTGATGGAAATCTATGCAGCTAACCCTACTGATACGCTTTGGACCATGTTCTTCGGCGTGCTTTGGGGAGTAGGTGGCTTGACCTTCGGGCTTTCCATGCGCTACTTGGGTGTGGCTTTGGGACAGTCTGTAGCGTTGGGTACTTGTGCCGGATTGGGT
>JAFTTU010000053.1 GCA_017466635.1 Bacteroides sp. | reverse complement strand
CCATTGTGATGAAGCGTAAAGGAAACCTCCGGATTGACCAAAGCAATGCGTTCGAATTCGGTCAGGATATTGCTCAATTCCGTTTGATTGGATTTCAAGAATTTACGTCGAGCCGGCACATTGAAGAAAAGATTCTTTACTTGGAAATTACTTCCCTTTGGACAAGCCACCGTTTCCTGACTCTCTACCTTGGAACCGGCAATACACAAAGAAGTACCCAAATCTTCCCCTTCCAAGCAAGTACGAAGTTCAACTTGTGCCACGGCAGCTATGGAAGCCAACGCCTCCCCACGGAATCCCATGGTACGGAGCGCGAACAAATCGGCAGCTTCCCGTATCTTGGAAGTAGCATGGCGTTCAAAAGCCAAACGAGCATCGGTTTCAGACATACCTTTCCCATCGTCTATCACCTGGATAGACGTCTTGCCTGCATCCGTCACCAAAACGTCAATATGCTTGGCTCCGGCATCCACCGCATTCTCTACCAACTCCTTTATGACAGAAGCCGGACGCTGAATGACCTCACCAGCTGCAATCTGATTGGCTACCGAGTCGGGAAGTAAACGAATGATATCACTCATAGGCCAATGATTAGAATTTCAATTCTCCCGTTACCAAATAATGCAAGACATAACACAAGGCACCGATACCAATCAACAAAGCAGCATAGGTAAGTGGCTTGCGTCCACTCTCCTTTCTACGCTTCAGATGCTTGGTTCCCTCTACAAACTTACCACGGATTCGTTCTTCTGCGGTAAGCTCCTTTTCCGGGAGCATACCCAAATCACGCATGGCATTTTCTTCAATCTTGGCAAGTCTTTCCTTGCGTTCGTTCACATAAATATATTGATGGCTATAAGCACGTGGCTTTTCCGCTTTGAACATTCCCATAGTAACTATTCTTTTTTATTGTTCTCAAATAATTTCTGGTTTGGCAATGGTGCCGCTCCACGAGTACTTTTCTTCAATTCTTGTCCGGCTCCCTTTCCACGCCAAATGAATATATCGTTCTTGCTCAATGGACGGACATAATCGAACCATGCAAAGTTATCCAATCTCTTTTTATCCGATGGAATCTGAGACATGGGGTACAAGGTACCATTAGACTTGGGACTCATTATCATCTTCTTCAGTTTACGGTTCTCGATGAACATGCTCAACTGACTTGTTTCCGATACATTCATCCCGATATAGGTACTGTCTTTCTCCATCGGGTAATAAACCAAACGAACCGAACCTATCACATCCACCTGATTCATTTCTCCATTCTTGAAGAAAGCCTTCATCTCTTTTCCAGTTACCTGATTGTAATTGGCCGAATCGAGTCGCTCTACCGACAATGCCTGATTCTGGATGTGTGCCCAATCAATGGTACTATCGTTCATGTAAATCATGATTTGCTCTCCTAAAAGTTGCTGACGCTTATTCCAAAGAATAGGGTCCCGATACATGGTCAGACAACTGTCTTTGGCCGAGAATACCAATGAATCGCAGACGCCTTGTACATCTGAGCGATAAAAACGTACCTTATGGTAAGCACGGGCCTCACGGAAAACAGAGTCGGTATCCAAGTTAAAGGTAAACATCTGGAGTGTATCGGCATGGATAAACAAGCTATCACCTTGAGAGAAATCGACTGCCATCGCCTCATCAGTGGCAAAAGCCCGACCCACTTTCTGGTTATAATAGCAATAATTACCAGTCAGCATGTTCTTGTTGATGGTATCCACAAACTCCACATTGTAGAAAGCTTCTCCCACTCCTTTATTTCGGTCATAGAACAAACTATCACCTACCATGGTCTTTCCCCCATTGCTCAATACCGAACGGTTCAGCAACTCGGCTTGTCCTTGTTGGGTATAGTAGTAGCCCAATTCCGAATAGATATGGTTTTCATCACTATCGATATCCGAAGGTCCTACAATATTGGCAATCTTGGTAGCCGTATTGTAACGAAGCGTATCGGAAGTCAAGGTAAACTGAGGATTCACCAATTCCACTTCATAATTGAAGACAGACATTTTGGTAGCCGGGCTGTATTCTCCCCAATCCGAAGTCAGTACATTCTCTTCGTCCATCAAGGTACCTCCATCGAAAAAGTAACCCAGATTGGCGATACGGTCGTAGTTCAAGCTATCGGTTGTCAAGGTAGTCGTACGATTCTCCATGCGGACATTGTTTCGGACTTTAGCAATCTGAGTATTACCGTCATAGAACAAATAGTCGCCATAGAGAAACAATGTATCTCCTTGCTCCATCTTCACATTGTCGAATGCTTCGAGCGAATTGGTCTTCTCATAAAAGCAAGCACTGTCACAATACATGTAGATACTATCGTGACGGAAAGACACGTTGCCAACCAATATCTGTGCATCCGGATCGGGATTGTCCTTGCTTTTCTTCAACACATCTGCATGAAGCAAGTAAACCTTGCTCTTGGCTGGTTGTGCCGCATTTCTTCTTGGTTGTACCTGTGCAACCAAACAAAAGCCAAATAGGCACAAGATACTTAATAAAAGTACCCTGCGCCCATTCGTATTCTTATGATTATCTGTATTTATCATTTTATTCTTTTCTTACCCAACCAGGATACTTGAAATCGCACTTTACCCAATCTTCATTGATACGTACATACGTCGATTTCTGCTTATCCTTAATCCATTTCTCCAGTTTTTCTTCACCCAGTTTCGCCTGTACGATGGACTTCAGACGTTGGTAGTCTTCGGTGATGGTAGCCTTATGACCATCAATACGGGCTTTCAGCTTGACAATGGCACAGACTTCCTTACCTTTATTATTAATCATCGTAAACGGTTCTGACACCTCACCTACATTCAGTCCTTCCACCGTCTTGGCCACTTCCTGAGATACTTGTGCCAATTCCTGCATTTCGAAACGGGCCGTTCCTGATCTCGGGTTAGCCATCAATCCATGATTGTTACGCGTGTCCTTATCATGAGAAAGGAAAGAAGCGCCCTCATCGAAACTAAACTTAGCATTCCGGATATCCTTGGCTATGGAATCCAAGCGAAGCAACGAAGCTTCCAAATCCTTCTCTTCCACCCTCGGCTTCAGCAAGATGTGACGTACATTGGCGCGGTCGCCACGCTTCTCAATCAACTGAATGATGTGAAAACCAAATTCTGTTTCCACAATCTTGGAAATCTTGTTAGGCTCCTGAATATTAAAGGCAACATTCGCAAACTGCGGCACCCATTCACCACGTCCTGTAAAACCGGTTTCACCACCACGGCGACGAGTTCCTTCATCTTCCGAATACAAACGAGCCAATGTAGAAAAAGCAATTTCACCCTTATTTACCTGATCCGTATAATCACGCAATGCCTTCTTCACACGCTCAATTTCTTCCTGAGGAATCTTCGGTTCCAGAGTGATTATCTGTACCTCCACTTGAGTAGGCACAAACGGGATACTGTCCTGAGGAAGATTCTTGAAATAACGGCGGACATCAGCAGGTACAATCTTGATGTCACCAATGATTTCCTGTTGCATCTTTCTGACTGTCTTCACGTTACGGATATTTTCACGAATCATCTCACGGATTTGGGTGGAAGTCTTGTTGTAATATTCTTCCATCTTTTCCTTCGAACCAATCTGGTCTATCAAATCATTGATACGCCACTCCAGTTCGGTCAACACTTCCTGTTCCGTCACTTCCACACTATCCAGTTCTGCCTGGTGCAAGAAGAGCTTCTGTATAGCCAACTGCTCAGGGATAACACAATATGGGTCACCATCAAACCTTCTTCCGTTCATTTGGGCATCCAGTCTTTCAGCCTCCACATCACTTTTCAGGATAGCCTCATCACCCACTACCCATACCACTTCGTCTATCACATTGTTTTGTCCATATCCAGCAACAGAGGCCAACAGCAAAGCCCACAATGCACAAACTTTAGCACACATCAATTTATTCATCTGAGTTCAAATAATAATAAATAATCCTGTCCTTATCCGAAGCCTGGCGGTATAAATCCTCCTTCACGCGATTGACAAAATCCACCCGCTTCAGGTTTATCAAAATCTCCTTTATCTCTTCTTGGGCAAAATCCAACGGTTTCTGTTCTCCTTTGCCCTGATATTCTTCTATATGCAAAAAATAATGGAAAGCAGTATCTTTCAGCTCTACATTCCGATGCTGATTCAGATAATTGCTTCCTGATTCCCAATTCTTGGCGGGAATCATCGCCTCTATCTCTTCCAGATGACGCCATTGGTCATAGAAATAGTCATACGTTACAGCATTACGCAAACTGTATTTTTCCAACTTTTCAATCGCATCCTGTGTATTCCGCTTGTACCATCGACGAACATCCGACAATCCCGATGCCTTCAGAGGCACTTTGATGAACAATCCCTTGACAAGCGGTCTTTCCAACACAAAAAGCGATTTATTGCCTTCATAATAATCGGCGACTTCTGTTGGTGTAATCTCTTCTGCCAATTGTTGTCTGACCAATTCTTCCTGATACGTATGCATCACCAAAGCTTTGTGATAACTTTCAACCAATGCTCTGACCTTTTCGTCATCACGTACATTGTCTTCGGCTTTCTCGAACAACAAGGCATCTTCCACCCAATTCCGGATATAATGTTCGGCAAAGAGCACACTATCATCGGCCGAAAGATTCAAAGGCAAAGCTGCCTGCAAATCTTCTTGATAAAGGAACTTACCACTGACTTCTACCAACGGTGTTTTTCCTTTATGATCATGCTTTTGTGTACATCCAACGAATGACATCACCAAGCATACCATCCATGCCCATTTATATCGTTTGTCCATAAATATCCAAAATAGTGAACGAAGATAGTGCTAAATTATTTAATTCTCTCATGATTAACGGTTTTTAAAACCTCTTCATCTATTTCTAGCTCATATTTTCGTATAATCGCCTCCATTTCGGCCTCTTTTTTGTCTTTTTTGCAGTCTTGATAGACCTTTTCCCAGACATCTTCCCAATGAGTCGGCCCTTTCTTCAGCTTCTTTCCCAACACCCATGAATAGGGATAGTCGGTCAACGGATCGAATGTCCCGCACTTGAACACCAACTTGTCTACAAACGGATTCTTACCTATCGGGAAAAGCCCCGTTTCCAACCGAGCTTCCTTGGTAATTTCTTCCGGCATGCTGTTCCAAGCTTTCGGCCAATGTCTTTCCGGATACTTCTGCAAATATTTCTTTATCTTCTTAGCCGTCTTCTTGTCTTGACAATGGATGACCGCTCCCCGAAAGTGAGGAGTCCCCCAACCATAATCACTTCGACGTTGTTTGAAATACTTCTCCAGTTCTTGCTCCGTGCAATTCAAGTTTTGCTCTACATAAGCATCCAATGAAGTAACCAACAATCCTTCTTCGATTTCTTTTCCCCGAAAAGCCTCATCGGTTTCCAATGAAAAAACGTTTCCCGAAGAACCCATACGTCTATCTGTCCAAGCAATCAGATGAACACCCATGGGTGAATAAAAAGGTTGGGAGTATTCATTCTTCCCCAAACCTTCCAATTGCTTTTGCCATTCATTCAACAAATGTCGGGTTTGCATCCAAGAGAGTTCCTTAACAGGAATCTTTCCTCCTTGCTGAATGACCGCGTAAAGAGAATCCAAATAGACTTTCGATTGAAGTATTTGCTGCTTGTCCGCTTGTTGGTCCAGCAAACAAGTTACATGCACCAACTTAATCCATTCCTGTGCAGATGCAACGCTTCTTCTTATCCCCTTACCTTTACTATCGAATAGCTGTTGGAACTGTTCCTTTCTCAGGCGATGCTCCGGCAAAGTATCCAATCCCAAATCTTTGGCATATTGGACCTTTTGCTTGAAACGTCCATACTTTTGCAAGAAAGCGTCTCTTGAATCTTCCGTAGAACGTTTCCAATGATATTCAAATTCATGCTGACGTACCGTGTCAGCACCGACTGTAAATAACACAGCATCTCCTTGCGCCCGCCCTATTGCAACGGACACAAGGAGAAGTATCAAAACACCGAGTAAACGACGCGGCATTTTAAATAATTATTGAGGACGGCTATAGTTAGGAGCCTCACTAGTAATCGCAACATCATGCGGATGACTTTCTGCCACACCAGCATTGGTAATACGAGTAAACTTGGCATCGTGCAACTTTTCGATATTTGCTGCACCACAATAACCCATACCGGCACGAAGACCACCTACCAACTGATAGATTACTTCGTACAAAGTACCCTTATAAGGAACACGAGCTGCAATACCTTCCGGAACCAATTTCTTGGTTTCCTTTACACCACCTTGGAAGTAACGGTCTGCAGAGCCATGTTCCATGGCTTCCAACGAACCCATACCACGATATGACTTGAATTTACGGCCATTGAAGATGATGGTATCACCAGGAGCTTCTTCTGTACCAGCTACCAACGAACCAATCATTACGCTATAACCACCGGCAGCCAATGCCTTTACAACGTCACCCGAATAACGCAAGCCACCGTCAGCAATCAAAGGAACACCGGTACCTTCCAACGCCTTGGCCACATCGTAGACAGCAGACAACTGAGGTACACCTACACCGGCAACCACACGAGTGGTACAGATAGAACCAGGACCGATACCGACTTTCACTGCATCAGCACCAGCTTCGGCCAACATCTTGGCAGCTTCACCTGTAGCAATGTTACCTACTACAATATCAATATGCGGGAAACGAGCCTTTGCTTCCTTCAACTTTTCAACTACACCTCTGGAATGTCCGTGAGCAGTATCGATAACGATTGCATCTGCACCGGCATCCACCAAAGCTTGCATACGTTCCATCGTATCGGCAGTTACGCCAACACCAGCAGCTACGCGCAAACGGCCTTTGCTGTCCTTACAAGCCATCGGTTTATCCTTTGCCTTTGTAATATCCTTATAAGTAATCAAACCTACCAAACGGCCCTTTTCATCCACAACCGGCAATTTTTCAATCTTGTTTCCCTGCAAAATTTGAGAAGCAGTATCCATATCTGTACCCGGATGAGTCGTGATGATGTTGTCCTTGGTCATCACTTCATCGATACGCTTGTCCATATCCAATTCGAAACGGAGGTCACGGTTGGTTACGATACCCACCAAATACTTTTCATCGTCTACTACAGGAATACCACCGATATGATACTCAGCCATCAAGTCCAAAGCATCCTTTACGGTAGAGCCACGTTTAATGGTCACAGGGTCATAAATCATACCGTTTTCGGCACGCTTTACGATAGCCACCTGACGGGCTTGTTCCTCGATAGACATATTCTTATGAATCACACCGATACCACCTTCGCGAGCAATCGCGATAGCCATTTTCGATTCTGTAACAGTATCCATAGCAGCTGTTACAAAAGGAATTTTCAATTCGATGTTACGTGAGAACTTAGTCGTGAGTTCGACTGTTTTCGGCAATACTTCTGAATAAGCGGGGATCAACAAGACATCGTCATAGGTTAATCCGTCCATTACGACTTTATCGGCAATAAATGATGACATAGACTTAAATGCTTTTTAATTTATTGCGTGCAAATATACACATTTAATTCAAAAGGTAAAAATGCTGAATTGCTTTTTTTAACCAAAAACGGAACCTTCCATAAAAATAAAGTTTAAAACCTCACTTGTACTCATTCTTTTCCGAACTTTTCAACAGCTAGAACGTTCTTGATTCACAAACAACCTAAGGTACCATAGGACGTTTTACGATCATTAAAAAACAATTGAAGTATGAAGAAATTAATTCCTTTCCTATTAGCGGTATTCGTTTTCACTGCATGCGAAAAAGATGCCGACACGGATAATCTGGACAACAAATTTGTTGTGTACACCAACTACGACAAGGCAGCGAACTTCAAACAGTTCAACACCTACTATTTGCCGGACAGCATCCTTATCATTGGAGACAAGGACAAGCAAGAATACTGGTCGGATGCCAATGCTCAAAAAATCATTGACACCTACGTATTCAACATGGATAACCGTGGATATACCCGTGTTACCGAACGTGAAGAGGCAGACCTCGGCTTGCAACTCAGTTACGTAAAGAACACCTATGTATATACGGACTATGGTTATCCGGAATGGTGGTGGGGATATCCAGGTTATTGGGATGTACCTTACTGGGGCAATTGGGGCGGCGGCTGGTATTATCCATATGTCGTGAACTACTCTTTCAGCACCGGTTCATTCTTGACCGAACTGTTGAACTTGGAAGCGGCACAAGGCCAGAACGAAAAACTCCCGATTATATGGAGTGCCTATATGAGCGGCATGCTGAGCAGTTCTACCGAAGTTAATGTAGAACTTGCCGCACAAGCTGTCAGCCAAGCTTTCAGTCAGTCCACTTATCTGACTAACAAATAAGATTTCAAACATTAAAAATTCAAACGTATGAAAACAATGAAATACCTCCCATTGAAAGCATTGGCTGTTCTAGCCATCGCTATCGGTTTTGCCCTTCCTGGCAAAGCACAGACCCTCGGGAACTATTATGCCAACATCGACTGGCAGTTCAACTTCCCATTGGGAAATGACTTCGTAAAGAAAGGTAGTGGCTGGGGAATGAATTTCGAAGGCGGATATTACGTTACCGACAACTTGTCGGTGGGTGCATTCCTTGCCTATCACAGTAACCACAAATACATTCCTCGACAAACTTTACAGATTTCGGGCACCGAATCGCTGAATACGGACCAGCAGCATACGCTCTTCCAAATGCCTTTCGGCGTATCGGGCCGATATACCTTCAACCGTGAAGGCATGTTCCAACCCTACTTCAGTTTGAAGCTAGGTCCTCAATACGGACGTTTGAAGACAGACTTCAATGCCTATCAGAATTCAGACAACACATGGGGATTCTATGTATCGCCTGAAATCGGGATGAACATCTTCCCATGGGTATACCGACCGGGGATTCACGTAGCCGCTTATTACAGCTATGCAACCAACAAAGGCAATCTGATGACTTACGATGTTGACGGAATGAGCAATTTCGGTTTACGCCTGGGTGTTGCGTTCTAAAGGGAAAACGGTTGCCCGCTTGATGCGAGCAACCGTTTCTATTTTAATTGGCCATTTCCGAAATGAATTTGATACGAACCAAACGGATTTCGTCTTCGGTATAATCATCTCCGAGTTCATCCATTGCATCGTCAATCTTGTCGGTTGTAGATTCACGGAAGTAATCATAAATGTCCAACATGTGGTCTTCATCCATGATTTCCGCCAAGAAATAGTCAATGTTCAATCGGGTACCCGAGTAAACAATTGCTTCCACTTCGTCCAACAATTCACTAAAGTCCAAACCTTTGGAAAGGGCAATGTCATCCAATGCTACCTTACGGTCGATTGCCTGAATGATGGACACCTTAATCTTGGACTTGTTGGCTACGGTACGGACACGGAGGTCTTCCGGACGTTCAATTTCATTTTCTTCACAATGCTTCTTGATAAGCACACAGAATTCCTGTCCATAACGTTTTGCCTTGCCGGCACCAACACCCGGAATGTTCTGCAATTCTTCGAGAGTGACCGGATAAGTGGTAGCCATCGCTTCCAAAGACGGGTCCTGGAAAATGACATAAGGAGGTACATCCAGTTTCTTGGACATCTTCTTACGCAAATCCTTCAACATGGAATAAAGTGCAGGGTCCACCGCACAACTTCCACCACCACGTACTGGTGCTTCGTCTTCTTCCTCTTCATCAAAATCAGTATCCTCTACAATCTTGAACGATACCGGTTTTTTCAGGAACTTGCTTCCTGCCGGTGTCACTTTCAGCAATCCGTAGTTTTCTACGTCCTTGCTCAAGTAACCAGCAATCAGCGCTTGACGAATGACCGCATTCCACACCTTTTCATCTTCGCCCTCACCGGAACCGAAGACTTCCAAATCTTCATGTCTGTGAGCGAGGATTTCCGAAGTTTCCTTACCCAACAAAACATTGATAATATAATCTGATTTAAAATTTTCCTTCACAGCCATGATTGTTTCAATCACGGCACACAACGAATCCTTAGCTTCCACTTGCTTTTTAGGATTTAAACAGTTATCACAATTTCTACAATTCTCCTGAGCATAGGTTTCGCCAAAATAGTGAAGCAACGACTTCCGTCGGCAGACCGAAGATTCTGCATACGCTTCCGTTTCTTTCAGCAATTCATCACTCACGTCCTTTTCAGACACAGGTTTTCCTTGCATGAATTTACGCAGCTTCTGCATATCTTTATTGGAATAGAAAGCCACACATTGTCCTTCTCCTCCATCGCGTCCTGCACGACCGGTTTCCTGATAATAACCTTCCAAACTCTTCGGCATGTCATAATGAATGACGAAGCGTACGTCCGGCTTATCAATACCCATTCCGAAAGCGATGGTTGCCACAATCACGTCAATGTTTTCCTTGATGAAATCATCCTGCACGGCAGAACGTGCCGACGAATCCATTCCAGCATGGTAAGCACTGGCATTGATACCATTCGCTCTCAAAATTTCAGCCAATTCTTCTACTTTCTTACGACTCAAACAATAGATAATGCCGGACTTACCGGAATTAGCTTTGATGAATTTGATGATATCCTTATCGATATCATTCGTCTTTCGGCGTACCTCATAATAAAGATTCGGACGATTGAACGACGACTTGAACTCTTGTGCATCGGGCATTCCCAAGATTTTCTTGATGTCCTCACGCACCTTTTGGGTTGCAGTCGCTGTCAATGCAATAATCGGAGCCTGACCAATCATGTTGATGATAGGGCGGATTCGTCGATATTCCGGTCGGAAATCATGTCCCCATTCCGAAATACAATGCGCTTCATCAACTGCATAGAAGGAAATCTTCACATTCTTCAAGAATTCCACATTGTCTTCCTTCGTCAACGATTCCGGTGCCACATAGAGCAGTTTGGTTTTCCCGCTCAAGATATCGGACTTCACCTGGTCAATCGCCGACTTGTTCAATGACGAATTCAAGAAATGTGCGACTCCGTCTTCTTCACTATAATGACGCATCGCATCCACCTGATTCTTCATCAAGGCAATCAAAGGAGAAATGACAATGGCTACCCCTTCCATTACCAGAGAAGGTAACTGGTAGCATAGTGACTTGCCGCCCCCGGTTGGCATCAGCACAAAGGTATCATTCCCATCCAAGAGATTACGGATTATCTGTTCTTGATCCCCCTTAAATGTGTCAAAGCCGAAATATTTCTTCAGCGTATTCGTCAAATTCAATTTCTCCGCCATGATTTTTTGGTTTTTCTGGTTCTCGATTTATTTCCAATCTTTCTTGTCTAACAAAGTTATAAACAAGTTTTCAAATTACACGAATATTTCGAGCACAATTTTGCAGAAGAATTGCATTTTTTTCTCACTAGCTCCAATTGACCGCGTTATGCGTTCTGCAAACGGGAGATATTTGTCTTCTCCATCTGCTGTTGAGCATATTCTAAGGTCAATTCATATTCCTTGACTTTCATCGAAGGAATCTCAAACATCACGTCCATCATGATTGTTTCGACAATGGAGCGCAAACCACGGGCACCCAGTTTGTATTCGATAGCCTTGTCTACCACAAACTCATAAACCTCCGGTTGGAACACAAGTTTCACTCCGTCCATTTCGAACAATTTGATGTATTGCTTGATGATTGAATTCTTCGGTTCAGTCAAGATATTGCGCAATGCGTCCCGATCCAACGGATTGAGGTAAGTCAGAATCGGAAGACGACCGATGATTTCCGGAATCAAGCCGAACGCCTTCAAATCCTGCGGTGCAATGTACTGCATCATGTTCGAACGGTCAATCTTCACCGTTTCCTTGGCAGCTCCATAACCTACCACATTGGTGTTCAAGCGTTGGGCAATCTTACGTTCAATGCCATCGAATGCACCCCCGCAAATAAAGAGGATGTTCTTCGTATTGACTGCAATCATCTTCTGGTCCGGATGCTTGCGGCCTCCCTGTGGCGGCACATTCACAACCGAACCTTCCAATAACTTCAATAGTCCTTGTTGTACCCCTTCCCCACTGACGTCACGGGTAATCGAAGGGTTGTCTCCCTTACGGGCAATCTTGTCGATTTCGTCGATGAACACAATACCGCGTTCAGCTTCTTCCACATTGTAGTCGGCTACCTGCAACAAGCGTGTCAACAAGCTTTCGATGTCTTCACCCACATAACCTGCTTCGGTCAATACGGTTGCATCCACAATCGTGAACGGTACCTTCAACAGCTTGGCAATGGTACGGGCCAACAATGTTTTACCTGTACCGGTGCTTCCCACCATAATGATGTTGGACTTTTCAATCTCCACTTCATTCGGATCCGATTTTTGCATCAATCGTTTATAGTGGTTATAAACGGCTACCGACAAGTAGCGCTTCGCTGCATCCTGACCTATCACATATTGGTCCAGGAATTCCTTGATTTCGATTGGCTTCGGAAGCTCCTTCAAGTCCAGCGAGCCGGCACTGCCCTTCACTTTCATCGCTTCCTGGATGATTTCATAAGCCTGTTTTGAACAGCTGTCACAAATATTGCCGTTCAAGCCAGTAATCAAGAGTCCGACTTCATTTTCCGGACGTCCACAGAAGCTACAGCGTCTTTTATTTCTATTATCTCCCAATGTTTCCTCCGTTTGTATTATACCTTATTATATATATTAGGCTTTACGGGACAAAACTTCATCAATCATGCCATATTCCTTGGCTTCTTGAGCAGTCATCCAATAGTCACGGTCAGAATCTGCCCATACCTTGTCAAACTCAGTATGAGAATGTTCTGCTATGATGTGGTAAAGCTCCTTTTTCAACTTCGCGATTTCACGGGCTGTGATTTCAATGTCCGATGCCTGGCCTTGTGCGCCACCCATCGGCTGGTGAATCATCACGCGTGAATGTGTCAATGCCGAGCGCTTGCCTTCCTTACCGGCTACCAACAAGACAGCAGCCATAGAAGCAGCCATACCGGTACAGATGGTAGCTACATCGCTATTGATAAATTGCATGGTATCATAAATACCCAAACCGGCATAGACAGAGCCGCCCGGTGAGTTAATATAGATAGAAATATCCTTCGAATTGTCCACAGAATCCAGATACAACAACTGTGCCTGCAACGTATTGGCAGTATAGTCATTGATTTCAGTTCCCAAGAAAATGATACGGTCCATCATCAAACGTGAGAACACATCCAATTGAGTAACGTTCAATTGGCGTTCCTCCAAGATGTAAGGATTCAGATATCCCGCTTGCGACTTGATTACATCGTCCAGCACTAAGCTGTTCATTCCCAAATGTTTGGTTGCATACTTCTTAAAATCATTCATATTCATCTGATTTAGTTTTTACAAATAAAGAAGAGGCTTTCCACCTCTTCCCTTTAATGAGACAAAAGTACAAAAATGCGGTATTACCACCAAATACTTTTGCATTAAAGAAATACAAGGTTGAAAGCCTCT
>JAFTTU010000052.1 GCA_017466635.1 Bacteroides sp. | reverse complement strand
AATAAATAGAATTATGGCATTAGAAATTAAAGATGGCAATTTTGAAGAATTGTTGGCTTCAGGCAAGCCGTTGGTAGTTGACTTTTGGGCAACATGGTGTGGACCTTGCAAGAAGATTGCTCCGGATGTAGAAGCATTGGCAGAACAATACAAGGACCAAGTAATCATCGGTAAGTGTGACGTAGACGATAACGACGAATTGACAGGTCGTTTCGGTGTTCGCAACATCCCTACAGTTCTTTTCATCAAGAATGGTGAAGTACAGGACAAGACCGTAGGTGCCGTGACAAAGGCTCAGTTGGAAGAAAAGGTTAAGGCTTTGCTTTAATTCTCGAACAGATTTTTTCACCTTATTATAATAGATTGTATTATGGCAATGGAAGACGATTTCTTGTTGGATGCTGAGGACGACGCTAGAGCAGTGGAGTTCATTCAAAGCTATCTTCCGCAGGATTTGAAGGACAAGTTTACGGAAGATGATTTATACTATATCCTTGACTTGATTGCAGAGTATTACACTTCCAGCGAATGTCTGGATGCAGAACCGGATGAAGAGGGTTACATCAACATCGATTTGGACGAAGTAGTGGACTATGTAGTGAAGCAGGCAGCCAAAGAAGGAGAAATGGGACCGTATGCTCCCGAAGATGTCTTCTTTGTGGTGCAAGGTGAAATGGAGTACGGAGATTCTTTGGAAGAAGAATAAAATAGAAAAGGATGCTGAAAGGCATCCTTTTTTTTAGTTTATGGCTTCTTGTACTTCCAAAAAGAAATAGACAGCGGTAGCAATCATCAGCAAACCCAGTAAAGCGTAGAAAAGTCTGGCTCGCTTCCAGCCTACATTATGCACGATGAATTGGGAGTTTTGTGATTGGAAGAACCAATCCCAATTGAACAAGGAAGCGAGGATGGCGAGCAAGCCCACCACCACAAAGATTCCCTGTATGATGTAATGCATTCCCATAGCTAGAAGGAATTAGTCCATGCTTTCCAATCGGACAGAACGTGTACCGTCTTCCACTTCTTCGATGATAACCTTTACGCCATCGCCCGGCAATACTTCTTCTACCAGCTCCGGCCATTCGATGAAGCAGAGGGCACCGCTATAGAAATAGTCTTCATACCCCATGTCGTACACTTCGTCCAGCTTCTTGATGCGGTAGAAATCGAAGTGATAGATAAGTTCGCCCGTTTCGTCCGAACGGTATTCGTTGACGATGGCAAAGGTAGGGGAGTTGATGACATCGGTCACACCGAGTTCTTCGCAGATGGCCTTGATGAAGGTGGTCTTTCCGGCACCCATCTTGCCGTAAAATGCGAATACGGTATTGTCTTCCATAGCCGCAATGAATTGTTTGGCGGCTTCGTGGATACTATCTAATGAAGTAATTTTAATTTCCATAACCATATATTAATGTGTACGCTTGCAAAGATAGATGGTTTTTCCCACTTTGCAAAGCGCATAGACAAGAATCGAGAAAAAGATGATGGCGGCACCCGACGGGACTTGCAGCTGATAGGAGAGGAACAGTCCTCCCAAACATCCTAAATAGCCAATGCCGATGGCCAATCCAATGATTTTCTTGAAGCTATGTGTAAATAGGTTGGCGGTCATTTGCGGAAGGGTAAGCAAGGAAATGACGAGCACGATGCCTATCATCCGTAGACAAGCCACGATGGTGAGGGCGATGAACATCATCAGCACATATTCGAAAAGCACGACGGGGATGCGTTGCGAACGGGCATATTCCCTGTCGAAGGCTATGTAGATAATCGGGTTCAGGAAACAAGCGAAGAATGCGATGAGCAGGACGGACAAACCTGCCAACATCCCAATGTCGGTCAAGGTAATGGTCAGGATATTGCCGAAAAGGAAAGCCGACAAATCCGGGGCAAAGCCTGGCGACAAGAAGCTGAAGATGATACCGATGGCCATCCCGAAGGTCCAGAATACGGCTATGGCCGAGTCTTCCCGCATGTCTTTCCGCTTGCTGAGCCATTCTACCCCAAATGCCGAAAGCACCGCGAAGATAGCAGCCGAAAGGATGGGGGAGATACCCGTATAGAGGCCGATGCCTATCCCACCGAAAGAAGCATGCGTAATCCCTCCGCTGATGAAAACCAACCGGCGGGTAACGATGTATGTCCCGATGATGCCACACGCGATGCTGGCAAACAGGCTACCCAACAAAGCGTGTTGGAAGAAGGTATAATTGAATAACTCGAACATATATTAATGGATGGTTCTTCTTTCTCCTATAATCAGGAACAGTTCGTCTTTCAGCTCATCGGGCAGCTCGATGAAGCGCAATTGGAGGCTTCGGCACCAACCGGCCACTTCGTCGTCCTTGCAAGTGAGCATCACTTCGCGGAACTCTTCCACTTCTTCGTCGGTATATTCGTCGGAGGCACGGCCACGGAAACGGTCCAGTTCCTCGTCGTTGTAGTATTCCACTTCCTTGCTGACGGCGGCCAGGAGGCTGTCCTTCTCGCATGTTTCATGCTGTCCGCAACATTCCTCGTCCACTTCCACAACGGGTGGAATCTCTTCCAACTCGCCACGTTCTATCTTTTGGTTGATGCGGTAATAATACCACTTGCCGATGAACATAGCAATCAACGTCAATACCAACAAGCTAACAATCAGTATCCACATAATGTTTTATTCCTCCTCTTTGATGATGAATCCTGCTTTCTGAAGGTCTTTCCAATAGCGAGGATAGGATTTGGTTACTACATGGGGATTGTTGATGCGGATTTCGCCCAACACCAGACAGGCTGGTGCGAAGGCCATTGCCATGCGATGGTCTTCGTACGTGTCGATGGCCTCGTCGCTTTTTTCGCATCGTTCGTTGTCCCAATAGAGAATAGAGCCTTCGGCTTCGTGAAGGACATATCCCAACTTCCGCATTTCCTTGATAAGGGCAGCTATACGGTCGGTTTCCTTTATCTTCAGGCTTTGTAGTCCGCTGAAACGGAAAGGGATGCCGAGAAGGGCACAGGTCACTACAAAGGTTTGAGCCAAGTCGGGTTGATTGATGAAGTCATACTCCAGTCGTCCGGTAGGATTGCCATTTTTGCGAAGGGTAATGGTCTTGTCCCCATAGATGGTTTCTACTCCTAAAGAACGGAAAATGTGGGCAACCTGACTGTCGCCTTGATAGCTCTTCTCGAACAATCCGGGTAAAGTGATGGTGGCTTCCTTGGAGAAGACCGCTATCTGATACCAATAAGAGGAGGCGCTCCAGTCGCTTTCCACGTAGAATGGAGTGGAAAAGTAGAGCTGAGGCTCTACCTGAAGTTCATGCTCGTTCAGCCATTCTGCCTTGGCTCCAAAATCCTTCATCAGTTGGAGAGTCAAGTTGATGTATGGACGGGAAATGATGTCGCCGGTCAATGTAATCTTCAATCCTTTTTCCAATGTAGGGCCTATCATCAACAAGGCAGAAATGTATTGCGAGCTGACATTTCCCGGAAGGGTGATGTGGCTCTTGGTGAGTGTCGTACCTTGGATGCGCAAAGGAGGGAATCCTTCATGGGCTATATAGTCGATGTGGGCACCCAATTCACGGAGGGCATTGACCAGCACTTCGATGGGGCGTTGTTGCATCCGTTCGGTACCGGTAATGATTCGGTCTCCCGGAGTGACGGATAAGTAGGCGGTAAGAAATCGCATGGCGGTACCTGCGGCCATGATGTCGATGGTTTCACCCGGTTGTGCATGAAGGGCACGAATCATGACTTGTGTATCGTCGCAATCCGATAGATTTTCCAATGAGTGGTCACCTTTACTCAATGCATGGATGATGAGTGCCCGATTGCTGATGCTCTTCGATGCAGGCAACTGAATGGTAGCATCGATTCGTTCGGGAGGTGTTATTCTTATTTTCATGTTCTTTCCTGTTTTGATAGGTCCGCAAAAATAATATTTTTAGTCTAGTTGAGCAAATTCCAGTTCCAATTGCTTCCATACTTCGTGCATTTCCTGTTCTTCTTTGGGATTGGAAACCGTCAATCCTATCAGTCGGATGGGACGGATGGTATAGTCTACTTCTTTCAGTAGTTGTTTGGCCAATGGAAGTATGTCTTTTAACTCTTGCAATTCTTTCTCCTGTGTCAGGCTTCGGGTGATTTGCTTGAAATCATAGAACTTGATTTTCAGCGTAAGGGTGTTTCCCCGGAAATCGTTTCTTTTCAGCCTTTCCACCAATTCGGTGGCCACGTGGTACAATTCGATGATGACTGAAGAAAAGGCGGTAATGTCCTTTTCCAAGGTATGTTCGCATCCCACCGACTTGCGTATCCGTTCGGATTCTACCGGACGAAGGTCGATGCCTCGGGCAAAATCGTAGTAGATGTTTCCGGCTTTCCCGAACAGTCGGGTCATCATTTCGAGGGTGCATTGTTGCAAGTCCTTTCCTTTATGGATGCCCAAGGTGTGCATTTTCTGGGCGGTAACTTTTCCTACACCCCAGAAGGCTTCGATGGGAAGACCGGCAATGAACTTCAATGCCTGGTCGGGATGGATGGTGCAAAGTCCGTCCGGCTTGCGGTAATCCGAAGCTACTTTGGCCAGGAACTTATTGTACGATACTCCTGCTGAGGCCACCAGATTCAACTCCTCCCGGATGCGTTGCTTGATTTCCTTGGCGATATCAACGGCCAATGCCATACCTTTCTTATTATGGGTGACATCCAGGAAAGCTTCGTCGAGCGACAAAGGCTCAATCACGTCGGTATAATCATGGAAGATGGCATGGATTTGCGCCGATACCTCTTTATATACACTCATCCGGCCGGGGACGAAAACAAGTTGCGGGCAAAGTTGTTTTGCTTTCAAGGACGACATGGCCGAACGTACACCGAACTTTCGGGCTTCATAGCTGGCCGCAGATACCACTCCCCGTTGCTCTGCATGCCCCACGGCAATGGGTTTCCCACGAAGCTCCGGATGGTCGCGTTGCTCTACAGAGGCATAAAAGGCATCCATGTCGATATGTATGATTTTCCGTTCGTCCATAGCGATGCAAAGATAAGGATTTCATGTTAAAAAACAGCCCTATTTGAACCGAAAGGATGGAATATTGTTTATTAGGGAAACGTATTCCAAACATTAACTAAATTGAGTATGAGTATGAAAAAAATGATTCTTTTATCGGTGTTTGCCTTGGGCGCACTGACAATAAACGCGCAAACGGCTGTGATTGAGAGCGGCGGATTTTGGGACAATTGGTCAATGGGTATCCAGGGCGGCGCAACAATGAAAACAAGTGGAGCAGCCTTCTTCAAGAGTGCCCGTCCGGCATTCGGTCTTACCATCGGCAAACAATGGACCCCTATCTTGGGTACCGATATTCAGGGAATGGGATATGTGAACACGACCAATAGCAGTACCATTATCGATGCGACTGACTTGAGTTTGATTGCACGTATGAACTTGATGAACCTTTTCGGCACGTATGACGGGATGCCGAATGCTTTCGAAATTGAAACCGTGACCGGTCTTGGCTGGTTACATCATTATATGAATGGGGCAGGTGATTCCAACGACCTCTCGGCTCGTGTAGGTTTGAATTTCAATTTCAACTTTGGCAACGATGCTGCTTGGACATTCGGTATCAAACCGGCCATGGTCTTCAACTTGACGGGCGATTATCCTACTAGTAAGATGAGTTTCAACAAGAAGCATTCCAATGTGGAAGTCTTGTTCGGCCTCACTTACCACTTTGCCGATGGCGATGGAAACCGTCATTTTGCCATGGTGAATGCCGTCGACCCGATGGCCATCGCGGCAATGAACGAAGAAATCAATGGCCTTCGTGAAATCGTAGCAGCTAAGGATGTGGAATTGGTAGGCTTGGCCGATGAACTCTTGATGGTGCAGAACCAGTTGAACGAATGTCGTGCCCAGAAGGCTGCGGCCAATGGTGATACCTTGAACATCGTGGAATCGGTGGTCGCTTTCCGATTCAATCAGTCGGATGTGGAAACTTCGCAGATGCCTTCCATCGAACATGTGGCTTCTTATTTGAAGAACAATCCGAATGTGAATGTAACCGTCAATGGTTATGCATCGCCGGAAGGTACGGAAGAATACAACCTCAAGTTGTCCCAACGTCGTGCTGATGCGGTGAAGGATATCTTGGTGAGCAAGTATGGCATCGCGGCTTCCCGTATCAATGCCATCGGTCATGGTATTGGCGACATCTTCTCCGAGCCGGCTTGGAACCGTGTAGGTATCTGTACGATTGATGAAATGAAGTGATACTCTTGATATCTTGATTCTACGTCCCTGCAAGGCTCGTTCCTTGTGGGGCGTTTTGTTTTGAAAAGTGGAGAAAATCATTTATATTTGTATCGCATCACTAAAAATGGAACCATATGGAAACAAAGAAATCGAATGTCATTTATTTAGGAATTGCCTTCATCTTGGGTATGTTGGTCTTGGGAGGTTCGCTCGTCTTGATGATAAACAATATGAAGTCGTACGACCGGTGTGTTACGGTGAAGGGACTTTGTGAGAAAGAAGTGATGGCGGACAAAGTGATTTGGCCCATCGTGTATAAACAAGGTGGAAACGAGTTGGGCGAACTCTACAATCGGGTGAAGGACATGAATGCCGTGATAGTCAAGTTTCTGAAGGATGCAGGAGTATCTGATAGCGAAATCACCACCAATGCCCCTTCTATTCTCGATACTCAGACAAACTTGTATGGCGAACGGAAGGAATATCGTTACATTGTTACGGCCGGTGTGACGGTTTGTAGCAATCAGGTGGAGTTGATAGTGAAGCTTCAGACGGAACAGGCCAAGCTTTACGAAAAAGGCATACCGGTAGGGATGGGAGAGAACTGGTCGTATCCCACAACCTATTCATTTACCGGCTTGAACGACATCAAGCCTGCGATGATTGAAGAGGCTACTATCAATGCCCGTCAAGCCGCCGAAAAGTTTGCAAAGGACTCCAATAGCAAGTTGGGCAAGATAAAGAATGCTACCCAAGGACAGTTTTCAGTATCCGACCGTGATAGCAATACTCCTTATATTAAAAACGTCCGTGTAGTGACCAATGTGGTGTATTATTTGAAGGATTGATGCATTTGGGAGTATAAAACAAGGCTTTTTTGAAAGATGCATACTTGCGAAATTGTTAATTAGCGATTTTTGTGAGTCGTTCAAAAATTGCAGGAGAAATCTGACGGATTTAGAAGAAAATCTTCATATCATAATGCGTCTTTATGTCTTTTTCTACGTTTTTAAGACTGGAATTAATGTCTTTGAAACGTGAAAATAGCTTTGCTTTGCATCTTTGAATACACTTTTTGAAAGAGGGCTTTCTTGTAAGGTGTTGATAAATAGCTTTTTGTAAATTGGTGTATTCAACGTTTTCAGTTTTCAGTTAATGAAAGCATGATTTTTATGAGGAAAAATAGATAGTATATTATTTATATATATTATAATAATTAACTTAATATTCTTAATTAAGTTCCTACTTTATTAAGAAACTAACTGAAAACGCTGAAAACTGAAAACACTTGATGAAGCATTTGCATGTCTAAGCAGTCTCGATGGCTTGTGTAAGTGCTTATGATGATTGGTGTGAGTGCTAGTGCATTTGAGTGTTATGTACGGATAGTAAAGTTGTGCTGTCCGTCAATTTTAACGTCAGCAGGAACTTCCGCTACTATCTGCTTAGATGTGCTGTTTGTCGTTTCAATTTTCCAATATTCCGTTATCGTATAAATATTCCGGTGCTATATCTGCTCCATTTGCCCAGAATATAGTACCATCCAATCCGAACTGAATGAATTGCTTTTCATCTTTCAGCTCTTCAAAAGCAGGATATTGAAGCAATGGTGTCAAATCCACTTTCTTCTTTTCTCCTGTGCTGAATGTGCAAAGTAGGGTGTACTTGCCCAAATAATCAACGTCTGTAACTTTCAGCATAATATTCTATTTTTTTTTTAATGTCTTATCTTGTTGATTTTTTCACCTCTTTGAGCCTTATCCCAGATTTCCATAATTTCTTCTTCATGTTCATCCATAAAGCTGTTGATAAGTTGGATAGTCTTGGATTTGGCTTTACCCTCTACAATCCTATCCTTAATAGTAATTGTAAATTCACCATCACCACTTTTTACGTGGATATGCGGTGGATTATGGTCAAAGGCATAAATATAAATCAATATGCCTTGTATAATAAATATCGAACCCATAATTATTTCTTGTTTTTGTTGTATTGTTTTAATGGATGTCAAATATATAATAAAGTAGGATAAAAAAAGGAAGTGAACTTCATCAAAGAAGCACCCTTCCTTATCCTGTCGGGATGACTGGATTCGAACCAGCGACCTCGCGCCCCCCAGACGTGTACTCTAACCGGACTGAGCTACATCCCGAACTTTGTGAGTGCAAAAGTACACCTTATTTTTGAAATTGCAAATAAAATCTTTCCTTTTATTAGCAACCCATGGTTTCCCGATAGAAGTCCAGGATGTCCAGAATCTCTTCCTTGGTGGCCGACTGATTGATGCGGATATCACCGATTTCTCCCATTAGGGTGAAGTTGATGATGCCGGCACTGTTCTTCTTGTCGTGAGTCATGAATTCGTACAGACGGTCGTATTGCTTGCAATCGATGGCGAAC
The DNA here is from genome assembly GCA_017466635.1 of Bacteroides sp. Taxonomy (GTDB): domain Bacteria; phylum Bacteroidota; class Bacteroidia; order Bacteroidales; family Bacteroidaceae; genus Phocaeicola. The sequence continues at coordinate 7,006 of JAFTTU010000052.1, read as the reverse complement.
ACACCATAGTTTTCCTTGATGAACTGAACGGTTTGGCGAAGCTTGTCCTTCGGGAAGCCAACTTTCAAATACGAATGATAAAGCTCACAAACGATGCCCCATGCCACGGCATAGCCATGAAGAACGTGCTGATTGAGCTCCAAGGCGAGGCTCTCGAATGCATGACCTACCGTGTGTCCTACATTAAGCGCCTTGCGGATGCCCTTTTCGTAAGGGTCTTGCTCTACGATGTCTTCCTTGATTTGAACCGATTGAGCCACGAGGCGTTTCAACTCTTCGTAATCGATGCGGTCGATGTCGAACTTCAACAATTCCGCCCAATGCGCTTCGGTACTGATGATGCCATGCTTCAACATCTCGGCATAGCCGGAAAGCAGGTTGCGGGTATCCAGAGTCTTGAGGAATTCGGTATCCAATAAGACATATTCAGCCGGAGAGAATACGCCGATTTCGTTTTTCAATCCATTGAAGTTGATACCGGTCTTTCCGCCTACCGATGCATCGACCATGGCCAATAGGGTAGTCGGTATATTGATGTATGGGATGCCCCGTTTGAAGGTAGAAGCCGCAAATCCACCCAAATCGGTGACCATACCACCACCCAAATTAATCATCAAGGAATGGCGGGTAGCTCCATGGTCGCCCAACTCCTTCCAGACGTATGCCAATGTCTCCAGGTTCTTGTGAATGTCTTCGGCACCGATGGTGATGACGTATGCTTGTTGCATGCATTCCATGTCGGCAATGAGTGGAAGGCAGAGTTGGCGGGTATGTTCGTCTACTAAGATAAATAACTTGTCGTGAGGACAACTTGCTATGGCTGAACGTAGATTTTCGTTCAAGTCATGGCATATAATGACTTTTTGTTTGCTCATAATCGTTCTAGTTTTCGTGCAAAATTAGAAAAAATTACACGATTGTAGCCTTCTGTGTCCAAATAATTGATTAATTTTGTCGGCTATTTGGGAGTAAGTGTCGATTGTTTGCAAAAAATGTACTTCTTTTTTTAAACCTTTGCACATCGGAAGTGTCCAACAAAAGCAAATCCTAAAGTAAATAATAAGATTTTTGATACTATAATTAGAATGAAAAGAATTGTTTTTTTAGTGTTTTTAATAGGTATTAGTACCACACTATTATGTGCTCAAAACCGCGGTCAGCAAGGTAGGGGACGTGTAACCCTGAGTGGTACCGTATTGGATAAGGAAGATGATTCTCCTATCATGCAAGCTACCGTTCAGTTGCTTTCATTGCCGGATAGCACCATGGCGGTTGGTAATGTGACTAACCCCAATGGCCGTTTCAGCTTGTCGGTTCGTCCGGGAAAGTATGTCTTGAAGGTTTCATACGTGGGTTACCTCAGCTATATGAAGGAGTATCAGTTGAGTGCTTCTAAGCCAACGGTCAATGTAGGTAAGATTGCATTGGCATCGGATGCCATTATGCTGAAAGAAGCCGTAGTGGTGGCGGAAGCTCCACAAGTAACGGTTTCGGGCGATACCTTGGGATACAATGCTTCGGCTTATCGTACTCCAGAAGGTGCTATGTTGGAAGAGTTGGTCAAGAAGATTCCGGGTGCTGAAGTGGACGATGACGGTAATGTGAAAATCAACGGTAAGGAAGTGAAGAAGCTCCTCGTCGATGGCAAGGAATTCTTTGGAGGCGATGTGAAGACTGGTTTGCAGAACTTGCCGGTAGACATGGTGGATAAAATCAATGCATACGACAGACAATCGGACAATGCCCGTATCACTGGTATCGATGATGGTGAAGAAGAAACCGTGCTCGACTTGAAGGTGAAGAAAGGTATGAACCAAGGTTGGGTAGGTAATATCGATGGAGGTATTGGTACAGAAGACCGTTATTCGGCCAGTGCCAATGTGAATCGTTTTGCCAACAAAGATGACAAGAGTAGCCAACTTTCGTTCATCGGACGTTTGAATAATGTGAACGACCAACGTTTCGGCGGTGGAGGTGGTCCTCGTTGGAGAAGAAACAATGGTTTGACAGCTAGCAAGATGGCAGGTTTGAACTATGCCATCGAGACCAAGAAGGTGGACTTCGGGGCAAGTGTTCGTTATAATTATAGAGACAATGATGTGCAGAGTTTGGGAGAAATCAAGAATACATTGCTCAATAGTGAGCGAAATTCATACTTGAACTCGAACAATGCGAGCCGCAACAAGAACCAGAATTTCTTTGGTCATCTTCGTTTTGAATGGCGTCCGGATTCGATGACTACTTTCTTCATGCGTGGAAGCATGTCATGGGGGGATACGGACAATCGTTCCAATACATTGTCGGCTACCTATAATGCCGACCCGTTTACCATCGTGGCTAATCCTTATCAATATTTGGATTTCGATAGCGAAGCAAACGAAGATTTGGATGCTGAACGTGTCAACAAGTCGAAGAGTGGTTCTTTGTCCGAAAGCAATTCTCTTTCCGCTAATCTGAACATGCAGCTTACTCGTAAGTTGAATGATAAAGGTCGAAACATCACTTTGCGTGGTATCGGTAGTTATGGGGATAATGAAAGCGAGCGTTTTTCTGATAACGTTACCCGTTATTATGGAGATGGAATCATCACGGTAGAAGATACGATTCGTCGATATATCCACACTCCGACCAATAATTATAGTATAGGTGCAGAAGTCAGCTATAGTGAGCCGATTGCCGACCGGACATATCTGCAATTCAGCTATCGTTTCCAGTATGGATATAATGAGAGTGACAACTCTACTTACAATCTTCCTTTCGGATGGGTTCTTTCGGATGGATTGCCGAATCAGTTCTCTCAGCATCAGTCTGAATGGTTGGATCCTGAACAAAGTAAGTATGCGGAATATAAAACGTATAACCACACGGCTCGTTTCACTTTCCGTGTAAACCGTGAGACATGGCGTTTGTCGGCAGGTATGGCTTTCCGTCCTCAGAACACCAAGCTTTCGTATAAGAAGGGCGAATATGCAGTCGATACGACTCGCAATGTGTTCAACTTCTCTCCTGAAGTGGATTTCCGCTATCAACCTCAGAAGCAGACACAATTGCGTTTCACCTATCGTGGACGTAGCAGCGACCCAAGCATGGAGAACTTGTTGCCTATCACCGACAATTCTGACCCATTGAATGTCCGTACGGGTAACCCGGGATTGAAGCCTTCGTTCTCGCACAACATGGGCTTGCATTTCAATACCTTCAATATGGATGCACAACGTGGTATCTTCTCGGCTTTGAACGGTTCGTTCACCCAGAATGCCATCAGCAATATCCGCAAGTATAATCCGTCGACTGGTGGATGGACCACTATGCCGGAAAATATCAACGGTAACTGGAATGTGTGGGGGATGTTCGGTATCAATACAGCCCTGAAGAACAACAAGAAGTTCACCGTTGGTTCTTTCACCAATGCTGGTTTCAACAATTATGTGGGATATTTGACAACCGGTGAAATGAAAGATGCTCAAAAGAATACTAGAACTAGCTTGTCGTTAGGTGAACGTGTGAATGCTACCTATCGTAACGATTGGTTGGAAGTAGGCTTGAACGGTAGTTTGAATTATACATTCGAAAGAGATAAATTGAATCCGGATAATGACCAGGAACCTTATAACTTCTCTTATGGTGGTAATTTGCAGTTCTACACTCCTTGGAACATGACCATTTCGACCAATATGACCAATCAGGCTCGTCGTGGATATTCAGACCCGAGCATGAATCGTAATGAATTGATTTGGAATGCTCAGATAGCCCAAAGCTTCTTGAAGGGAGCCTTGACATTGAGCTTCGAATGGAATGATATCCTGAAGGAACAGAGCAACATTACCCGTTCGCAAAGTTCAACGGGTACAACCGTATATACTTATAATGGTGTAAACAGCTATGGCATGATTCGTGCGATCTATCGTTTCAATATCTTCGGAAGCAAGCAAGCACGCGAAATGATGAAGAACAGACGCGGTATGGGCGGTCCAGGAATGGGCGGCCCTATGGGTCGTGGTATGGGTAGAGGCCCTGGAATGGGACATCGCCGATTCTAATTACATCAAAAATCTGTGCCTCAAAAAAAGTGGATGCGTATTTTGACACATCCACTTTTTTTTATATGTTTGTTCCAAAGTAATGATTATGATGATATGGGGACTATTTGATGGCGTTTTCTCTACGGCGGTTAATTTGTTGTTCTTCTTGACCGTTGTAGTAACCATTATGGTCGTCATCCTGGACAATCGGAATCCTTTCAAGACTTTGGTGTGGGTGTTGGTATTGGTATTCCTTCCCGTCATTGGCCTCATCCTGTATTTCTTCTTTGGTCAAGATACCCGCAAGGAAAAGCGGATTAGCAAGAAAGGATTCGAACGTCTGTCCAAGTATCCGATGATGGAGTTTCAGGAGCAGGAGTCTTTCCCTGTATCAGATAAGGAACAGTATTCCATCATCCGTTTTTTCCAACGGGTCAATAAGGCGTTGCCTTTTGAGGGGAACGGCATGACGGTTTGTTCGGATGGCTATGACATGATTCAATCCTTGCTGAAGGCGATTGCTAGAGCCAAGCATCATATTCATGTCCAGTTCTATATTTTCGAGGATGACGCCGTGGGACGTCTGGTGCGCGATGCTTTGGTGGACAAAGCCCGTGAAGGAGTTGAAATACGGGTCCTTTATGACGATGTGGGTTGTTGGAAAGTACCTCATGTGTTTTATGATGAAATGCGTGAAGCCGGCATTGAAACACGTTCTTTCTTGAAGGTACGTTTCCCGCGATTTACCAGTAAGGTAAATTATCGCAATCACCGGAAGTTGGTGGTTGTCGATGGTGAAGTCGGTTTCATCGGAGGCATGAACTTGGCTGAACGCTATTTGAAAGGTGTCAGTTGGGGAATATGGCGCGATGTGATGATTCGGATAGAGGGGAAAGCGGTATATGGCTTGCAGACATCGTTTCTGGTGGATTGGTATGCTACTGACCATTCGTTGATTACTTCTTCCCGCTATTTCCCGAAAATGGAAGAAAAGGGGCATGCTTTGATTCAGATGGTTACTTCCGACCCGGTTGGGGAATGGAAGGACATCATGCAAGGTTTGTTGCTCATGATAGCTTCTTCCAGCAAATATATTTATATTCAGACACCTTATTTATTGCCGACGGAATCCATCTTGGTGGCTTTGAAAACGGTTGCTTTGGCAGGTGTGGATGTGCGTATCATGATTCCTGAACGTTCGGATTCCCGATTGGTGCATTGGGGTACCAGGTCCTATATGCAGGAGTTGATGGAGGCTGGCGTGAAAATCTATTGGTACCAGAAGGGTTTCCTTCATTCCAAGCTCGTTGTGAGTGATGATCGTATCGCAACGGTAGGTTCTACAAATATGGATTTCCGTAGCTTCGAGCATAATTTTGAAGTGAACGCCTTTTTGTATGACCGTGTATCGGTCTTGAAGTTGAAGGAGATGTTCCTTTCCGACCAAAAGGACGCGCGATTGGTTCAGCTGAAAACTTGGCGTTTGCGTCCTTGGTCTCAGAAAGTAAAGGAATCGGTTATTCGTCTGTTGGCACCTTTGCTTTAAAGAACGAGAAGTTCACACTGCCGTACACACGTCGTTCGATGAAGTGCGGGTCTTCTTCAAAATGGTTGTCTTTCCCGTGTTCCAATACGAGCAACCCGTCTTCTTTCAGCAGTCCTTTTTCGAAGATACGTGCAGGAATGGTTTCCAAATCCTTCAAGGCGTATGGAGGGTCAGCAAAGATGAAGTCGAATTGTTCGTGACATTTGTCGATGTACTTGAATACATCGGCACGCATCGGGAAACATTTGTCTGTCTTCACCTCACGCATGATTTGGGAAATGAACGCCAGATGTTGTGGGTCCTTCTCGATGGAAATCACCCGGTCACAACCGCGTGACACAAGTTCGATACTGATGCTTCCGGTTCCGGCAAAAAGGTCAAGAGCTGTTACTCCGTCTTCAAAGTCGATGTAGTTGTTGCAAAGAACGTTGAAAAGGTTTTCTTTGGCAAAATCTGTGGTAGGACGTGCCTTGAATGTATGAGGTACGTCGAATCTACGTCGTTTGTATATACCGCTAATTACTCGCATGTCATTAAAGTTTGTATGTCAAATGGTAGATTGTTCAACAGGGGTAGAGGGGTTACCTGTCGGAGGAACTTGCTGAGTTCGGTCACCAGTTCTTCCGTATTGTCCATCTTCCCGGTGAGATAGAGTTGGTCTTTTTCCTGGCTGAATCCCAATTGTTGCCAGACATATAGCATGTAATAGACTTGGTCGGATGTCTGCTTGCAATGGAAGGTATTGACCAAAAGCAGTCTATTCTTGTCAAAGGCAAAGACGGTCATCTGATTCGGTTGGAAGTAAGCGTACAGGCTTCGTTGGTTGTTGTCCCGACTCTTTTGTGTGAAATGCTCCATGAGCGGGCAGACACAGGCAAAGATACGGGCATTGGGGAATTGCTCCCCTAACAGTTGATGGGCATGCTTGTCCATCCCGAACAGCAAGGCAACATTGCTTTTCCCCAGAATGTTGCACAAGACGGTTTCGTTCTCCCTTTGTTGGAAGTTGTGGTAGAACAAGGTCTCTGTCTGCTCATCCTCGAACAAGTCGAAAGGAACGGTCGTAAACCGTTGGGTGTCGATGAGTATGTTGGTTTGTCCATAAGCATGTTTCAGCTCCTCGGTGGCTTGAATCATTTTCTTGAGATTGGCCGTCATGGAGTACGAAACATTGACAGGATATTCCGCATAAAAGAAATCATCGTTCGATGAAGAGCGATGGATAGAAAAAGAAAATCCATCCGCACTCAGGCGGATGGATAATGTGTATTGTCCCGATTTAGAGAAATCGATGTTTGTCATTCTTATTCCCAGTTACCTGCGTTGTTGTTCGGTTGTTCGATGTCACCTACGCGCAAACCACAGTACTTACCCAACTTAGCTTGAACGTCCTTCAAGTTCAACAATTGTTGCTTATCCAAGTCGCTCATGTAAGTTT
>JAFTTU010000051.1 GCA_017466635.1 Bacteroides sp. | reverse complement strand
AATGCGGAAAAGACCTTGAACAAAGACCATTATGGATTGGAAAAGGTAAAGGAACGTATTTTGGAACATTTGGCTGTCTTGAAGTTGAAGAACGACATGAAATCGCCGATTGTTTGTTTGTATGGTCCTCCGGGTGTAGGTAAGACTTCGTTGGGACGTTCCATTGCAGCGGCCTTGAAGCGCAAATATGTACGTATGTCATTGGGTGGTGTACACGATGAAGCGGAAATCCGTGGTCATCGAAAGACTTACATCGGTGCCATGCCGGGGCGTATCGTGAAGAGTTTGATCAAGGCGGAATCATCGAATCCGGTCATTATTCTGGATGAAATCGACAAGTTAGGCAGTGACCATCGCGGTGACCCGAGTTCGGCCATGCTGGAAGTATTGGACCCGGAACAGAATCATTCTTTCCATGACAATTACCTGGATGTGGACTATGACCTGTCCAAAGTGATGTTCATCGCTACAGCCAATAATTTGGGAACCATCCCTCCAGCTCTGCTCGACCGTATGGAGTTGATTGAGGTAAGTGGTTACATTACCGAGGAAAAGGTAGAGATAGCCAAGCGTCACTTGGTACCGAAGGAGTTGGATAACAATGGTTTGAAGAAAGAATATGTGAAGATTTCGAAGCCTGCCTTGGAATATATCATCGAGAACTATACCCGTGAAAGCGGTGTGCGTGAATTGGAGAAAAAGATTAATAAAGTGATGCGCAAGATTGCGTTGAAATCGGCGCGTGACGGATATCAGTTGCTCCACGATATCAAGCCAGCTGATGTACGTGATTATTTGGGCGCTCCTGAGTATTCGCGTGACAAATATCAGGGCAATGAATATGCCGGTGTGGTGACAGGTTTGGCCTGGACAGCTGTAGGAGGTGAAATCTTGTTTGTGGAAACGAGCCTGAGCAAAGGAAAAGGTGGCCGATTGACATTGACCGGTAATTTGGGTGATGTGATGAAGGAGTCGGCGATGCTGGCTTTGGAATACCTCAAGGCACACACTTGTTTGCTGGATGTATCGGAAGAAATTTTCGAGAATTGGAATATCCACGTGCATGTACCTGAAGGGGCGATTCCAAAGGATGGTCCTTCGGCAGGTATTACAATGGTGACTTCCTTGGCTTCAGCGTTGACCCAACGGAAGGTGAAGCCGAATTTGGCTATGACCGGTGAAATCACGTTGCGTGGCAAGGTGTTGCCGGTAGGTGGTATCAAGGAAAAGATTCTTGCAGCCAAGCGTGCCGGCATAAAAGAAATCATTCTGTGTGAAGAAAACCGGAAGAATATCGAGGAAATCCAGCCTGTATACTTGAAGGGATTGACTTTCCACTATGTGAATGATATCAAGGAGGTGTTGGAATTGGCTTTAACCAATGAAAAGGTAAGTGGAGCCATAGATTTCTGTGCTGTAACAAATAAGAAGGAAGAAGAAAAGAAATAACGATATGACATTTGAATTGCAACATACCGATCCGAAGTCGAATGCCCGTGCAGGATTGATTACTACCGACCATGGTCAGATAGAAACGCCTATCTTTATGCCTGTTGGTACTTTGGGTACTGTCAAAGGTGTACATCTGCATGAAATCAAGGAGGATATTCAGGCTCAGATTATTCTAGGCAATACGTACCATCTGTACTTGCGTCCGGGATTGGACATCATTGAACAGGCAGGCGGTCTGCATAACTTCAATGGATTTGACCGTCCGATGCTGACAGACAGTGGTGGTTTCCAAGTCTTTTCTTTGTCGGGTATCCGCAAGATGCGTGAAGAGGGTGTGGAATTCCGTTCGCACATTGACGGTTCTAAGCATCTGTTTACTCCGGAACGGGTCATGGATATTGAACGTACCATCGGTGCGGACATCATGATGGCTTTTGATGAGTGTACACCGGGTACAGCCGATTATAATTATGCCAAGAAGTCCATGGAACTGACTCATCGTTGGTTGGACCGTTGTTTGAAGCGTTTCAACGAAACGGAACCGAAGTATGGTTATCATCAGTCCTTGTTCCCGATTGTACAAGGCTGTGTGTATCCTGACTTGCGCCGCAAATCAGCGGAATTCATTGCTTCGAAGGAAGCGGAAGGAAATGCCATCGGTGGTTTGGCGGTAGGTGAACCTGCTGAAAAGATGTACGAGATGATTGAGGTAGTGAATGAAATCCTTCCGAAAGACAAACCCCGTTATTTGATGGGTGTTGGTACGCCGGTCAATATTCTGGAAGGCATTGAGCGTGGTGTGGATATGTTCGACTGCGTGATGCCTACCCGTAATGGACGTAACGGTATGCTCTTTACCAAGGACGGTATCATGAACATGCGCAACAAGAAATGGGAAAACGACTTCTCTCCGATTGAGGCGGATGGAGCATCGTATGTAGACACGATGTATAGCAAGGCCTATTTACGTCACCTTTTCCATGCACAGGAATTGTTGGCGTTGCAGATTGCCAGCATTCATAACTTGGCATTCTATCTGTGGTTGGTGAAGGAAGCCCGGAAGCACATTATTGCCGGTGATTTCTCTACTTGGAAACCCATGATGGTGAAGCGATTGTCCACTAGATTATAAAAGAAAAGATGAGAGGGTTGAAAGACATAAAGAAGAGACTGAAGTTGGATAAGTATGTCCGTCGCATCGACTGGTACATCATCAAGAAATTCTTGGGTACTTACTTCTTTTCCATTGCATTGATTATCAGTATTGCAGTGGTTTTTGATGTGAACGAATGGATTGACAACTTCATCAACAACAAGGCACCGGTCAAGGCGATTATCTTTGATTATTATGCCAACTTCGTTCCTTACTTCTCGAACTTGTTCAGTCCGTTGTTCGTGTTCATTTCGGTGATTTTCTTTACGTCCAAATTGGCGGAAAATTCGGAAATCATTGCGATGATGTCTACGGGGCTGAGCTTCAAGCGTCTGTTGCGTCCCTATATGATTTCGGCGGCCATCATTGCCATCATGACCTATGGTATGGGAGCCTATGTCATTCCGAAGGGAAATGTGACTCGTCTGAACTTTGAAGACAAGTACAAGAAGAAAAAGAAACAGGAATATGTCCGGAATGTACAGGTAGAAGTGGACAGTGGCGTCATCGCTTATATGGAGCGGTACGAAAACTACAACAAGACTGCTTACCGTTTTTCGTTGGACAAGTTTGTAGACAAGAAACTGGTGTCTCATTTGACTGCCCGTAGTGCCACTTATGATACGACGACCGTACATAAATGGACGCTGAAAAACTATATGATCCGTGAAATGGATGGTATGCGTGAAACCATTACGAAAGGTGAACGGCTGGATTCCATCATTCCTATGGAGCCTCAGGATTTCTTGATTATGAAGGGCCAACAGGAAACGATGACCAGTTCGGAATTGAGCGACTACATTGCCCGGCAGAAACGACGGGGATTTGCGAATATCAAGGAGTTCGAGATTGAATACCACAAACGCATTGCCATGTCGTTTGCCTCGTTTATCTTGACCATTATCGGTGTATCCCTGTCTTCACGGAAGGTAAAAGGGGGTATGGGACTGTATTTGGGGGTTGGGCTTGCCTTGAGCTTCTCCTATATTCTGTTCCAGACTGTTTCGGCTACTTTTGCTATCAATGGGAACGCCTCCCCGTTCTTGGCCGTATGGGTACCTAATATCGTGTATGCATTCATAGCCATCTATCTCTATAAGAAAGCTCCGAAATAAAAAACAACTCTCTTCTTGTCAATTGAGATAAGAAGAGAGTTGTTTTGCGTTGATGTCCTTGGCGATAATCACGCCGTTTTCATCAAGAAGATAATTTTTGAAACCCTTGTTCAAACGATAGGTTTGATAAAGGTCCGAATGTTCACCGTCCAATTCTACAAAACAATTTTCGGTGGTAATCCGGTCTTTTTTGATGGTCTCATTGAAGATTGATTTATAATGATCAAACGATACTGAAACCATTTCGATGTTGTCCATTTTACTTGTTGCTTGACTCAAAGTTACATTCTGTATTCTGGAAGGAGCATCGTAACTGGCCCAAAAGCTTAACAATACGTATTTACCTTTCAAATTCTTTAAGTCGATCAGCTGTTTTTCTCCGCAAATCTTGAAGGCTGGAGCTTTATCTCCAATAGTCAGACCTTCGGTCGGTGTATCTTTACCCACAAATGAGTAAAAAAGGAACGAAACAGTGACCAATGCAACAGAAATCCATTTTACATTGTTGGTCATGTAAGTCGATTTTAGTTAATAATAAACCGGGACCGCCTATAAAAGGCGGGGTTTTCACCCGGAAAAGCTTGTTAATCCTGAAAGTCAATAACTTTCCACCTTTGAAAACCGCTGCAAAGATAAGGAATTCTTATTTTCCCACCAAATAAATCGTCTTAAAAATATGTTGTTTAGCATATTTTTAAGGTTTTGCTAGGATTTTGAGGCGGAAATCTCCCGATTTATGTGGTTTAAAGGATTAAAATGCCTAAATTTGTATAAGATATCAAATGATGATAATTATGGACGCTAATACAGAACTAATCTTAATCCGCATTACAGGTCTGGACCGTCCGGGTCTGACCGCTTCTTTTACGGAAATCCTTTCCGGTTATGACGTGACAATCATGGATATTGGTCAGGCCAATATTCATAGTACCCTTTCGCTGGGTATCTTGTTCAAGAGCCATAAGGCAGATTCGGGTAATATCATGAAGGAATTGCTCTTCAAGGCTTCGGACTTTGGGGTGAATATCCGTTTTTATCCGGTTCCGGTGGAAGAATACGATGATTGGGTAAGCCGTCAAGGAAAGGACCGTTATATCCTTACTTTATTGGGACGTAAATTGTCGGCAAAGCAGATTACTGCCGTGACCCACATTTTGGCCGATCAGGAACTGAACATCGATGCGATTAAGCGTTTGACCGGACGTCAGCCGTTGGATGAAAGCAAGGCTGGTGTACGTGCCTGCATTGAATTCTCGTTGAGAGGTACTCCACGTAATCGTGAAGAAATGCAGCATGAGTTGATGAAGCTGAGTAGTGAGCTGGAAGTGGACTTCTCGTTCCAACGTGACAATATGTACCGACGTATGCGCCGTCTGATTTGTTTCGATATGGATTCAACATTGATTCAGACGGAATGTATTGATGAATTGGCAGAAAAAGCCGGTGTAGGTGAAGAAGTGCGTGCCATTACGGAAAGTGCCATGCGTGGTGAAATTGATTTCAAGGAAAGCTTTGCAAAGCGTGTGGCTTTATTGAAAGGGTTGGATGTCAGTGTGATGCAGGGTATTGCAGAAAACATGCCGATAACAGAAGGAGTAGAACGCTTGATGTTTGTCTTGAAACGTTATGGCTACAAGATTGCGATTCTATCCGGTGGTTTCACATTCTTTGGTGAATACTTGCAAAAGAAATTCGGCATCGACTATGTATATGCCAATGAACTGGAAGTGGAAGATGGTAAGCTCACAGGCCGTTATTTGGGTGATGTGGTGGATGGTAAGCGAAAAGCGGAATTGCTGCGCTTGATAGCTCAGGTTGAAAAGGTGGACATTGCTCAAACCATTGCGGTAGGTGATGGTGCGAATGACTTGCCGATGTTGTCGCTTGCAGGTTTGGGGATTGCTTTCCATGCAAAACCAAAGGTGAAGGAAAATGCCCGTCAGGCAATCAATACGATTGGTTTGGATGGTGTACTTTATTTCTTGGGATTCAAGGATTCTTATCTCGAAGAACGAGGTAAGCTTTAAAATACATTGATGAAACAAAGATGAAATTTGATGAATTGAATTTGGACGAGAGTGTGCTTCAGGCATTGGATGCCATGAATTTTAAGGAGTGCACTCCCGTACAGGAACATACGATACCGGTCATATTGGAAGGAAGGGACTTGATTGGGGTAGCCCAAACAGGGACTGGAAAAACGGCTGCTTATCTATTGCCGGTGTTGAACCAATTGAATAAGGGTACCTATCCGGCAGATGCGATTAATTGCGTCATCATGTCCCCTACCCGCGAACTGGCTCAACAGATAGACCAGCAAATGGAGGGCTTTTCATATTTTATGCCGGCCTCCAGTGTAGCTGTGTATGGTGGAAATGATGGTATTCGTTTTGAACAGGAAAAAAGAGGGTTGACTCTAGGGGCGGATGTAGTGATTGCTACTCCCGGACGTCTCATCAGTCATTTGAGCATGGGGTATGTGGATATGTCCAAGGTGTCTTTCTTTATTTTGGACGAAGCAGACCGTATGTTGGACATGGGTTTCTATGATGACATCATGCAGATTGTGAAGTACTTGCCGAAGGAACGTCAGACCATCATGTTCTCTGCTACCATGCCTGTCAAGATTCAGCAATTGGCTAAAACGATTCTGAAAGATCCGGTAGAAGTGAAATTGGCTGTGTCAAAACCAGCTGACAAGATTATCCAGACGGCTTATGTATGTTACGAGAATCAGAAACTGGGTATTATCCAGTCTTTGTTCCGTGACAAAACGCCGGAACGTGTCATTGTTTTTGCATCTTCTAAGGTAAAGGTGAAGGAAGTGGCCAAGGCATTTCTTCGCTTGAAATTGAATGTGGGTGAAATGCACTCGGATTTGGAACAAGCGCAACGTGACCAGATTATGCGAGAATTCAAGAGTGGCCGTATCAATATCCTGGTTGCTACGGACATTGTTTCGAGAGGCATTGACATTGACGACATTCGTTTGGTCATCAATTATGATGTTCCTCATGATTCAGAGGATTATGTGCATCGTATCGGTCGTACCGCACGAGCCAATAACGATGGATGCGCCATCACCTTTGTGAGTGAAAAGGAACAGACACAATTCAAGGCCATTGAGGATTTCTTGGAGAAGAACATTTATAAGATTCAGGTACCGGAGGAGTTGGGTGATGCTCCGGCTTATGCACCTAAGTCAAACAAAGATAAAAAACAAGGCCGGAAGCGATATGTTCGTCGTCCCCGTCATTGACAAAGTTCATAGGAAATATCTCCGTCCTTTGTGATGGAGATATTGATTAAATAACAAGTGGCACTATTGGGGATGCATAAAGTGGCTTGATATTGGTAGCCTTTTGCATCTACTCCTACAAAGTCCATGTCCGTAAGGATGGACCGTCTGAAGTATTCCGCAGGTATCAGCGGTTCAAAATCCCCTTTCTTCATGTCTCTGGCAAAGAGGCTCTTCTTTCCTTCGTACACACAAATGTGGATAATGTTGTCGTAATAAACATTCTCAATCTCCAAGCCTTCTTCGGTGATTTCCGGTTGAATCACCTTGATGTCTGTGGGGTTGATGTACACATATCCACGATATCGGATGTTGTTGAAATGAACGATATGGTCTTTTTGGATGACCTCTCTGTCCGGTTTCTGTGAAGGTATTGTTTCTTGGCTCAAAAGAGAATCGACTGTATTTTCAGACTTGCTGAGTTGAAGAATCTCTCCCATGGCTGACTCAATCCAGAAAAAGTATTCCCCTTGTTTCTTGATGTGATAGCTGGCGGTTTGTTGACCATAAGTCTTCAATGAATCACCAATAATCTTGAATGTGGCAGGGTGAACAGATTCATCGATATAATAGATGCTGTCCCCTTTAATTCTTATCAAAGGAGTTTCCGTCATATCGTCTACCCAAATGCCTTGGAGCAGTTCCTTGGCTCTCAAATCTTCCTCTTCAGGTTTTTCCTGTTTTTTCGGTTGATTGGAGCAGGCGGCAAGAAGCGAAATGCAAGCTATGAGTGTACTGATTCTATTCATAAATGATTCTCGGTTTGTCCCTGAATGGACATACAAAATTACAATAAATAATGCTTCCCTGCTATTTTATTTAGCGAAAAATGCTTCAGAATGGAATAAAAATCTTATTTTTGCATTATGATTGAATTGACCAAGCACATAGAAATCCTATTGTTGGAAAACGATTGTGTCATCGTTCCTGAACTAGGCGGATTCATTACGCACTATCAACCTGCTCATTATGAGGAGAGTGAAGGTGTGTATTTACCTCCTACCCGTACCGTTGGCTTCAATCCTCAACTCACGATGAACGATGGTTTGTTGGCTCAAGCATACATGCAAACGCACCATACTGATTTCTTGGATGCAAGTAAAACGATTTCTGTCAAGGTAAAAGAGCTGAAAGATGCTTTGTACAACGACGGATTCGTGGAAATGCCTGGAGTGGGCGTCCTGCATTATACCATGTATAATCAATATGAATTCCATCCCTTGGAAAATGGCGTGTTGGCTCCTGAACTTTATGCCTTGGATACTTTCTCCATTTCACCATTGACGGCAGAAGTGGTATCGGAAACTGTCGTTCAGCCGGAAGTGATTCAAGAACATCAGATTGTTCCGGAAAAGAAGAAAACCTATACTTTGAATACTCAGTGGTGGTCCAATGCGGTAGCTGTTGTCATTGCGGCAGTACTTTTCTTTGCCTTGTCGGTGCCGGTAGAGAATACCTATATAGATAAAGGTAATTATGCTTCGTTGGGAACAAATTGTTTGTTCGATGCCATCCGCTCACAATCATTGGCAACTACATTGGCAACTCCTGCTCAGGAAGCACCTCAGAAGAACAAGCCTACCACTATCACTCCTGTCGTAGTGAAAGTGGAAAAAGTAGCTTCGGCTCCGGTTAAGATGGATGCTACCAAGGAAGTCGTGACTCCGAAGGTAAATGTATCCGTGAAGTCGGAAACTCCGAAAGTAAAGGAAACTCCAAAGGCAGAAGTGAAGAAAGCGGAAACTCCGGAAGTAGAAGCAAAGAAGCCTGTAGCAGAACCTTCACCCGTAGCTCCGAAGAAGAAGTATCACTTGATAGTAGCTAGCTTGACCACATCGGCTGATGCAGAACGCATGCTGAAAGAGTACAAGCAACAAGGCCATAACGGTGCATCGGTAGTACAAGGAAGCGGAAGATTCCGTATCTCATTGTGTAGCTATGCAGAGCGTTCACAAGCTCAAAACAAATTGAATGAATTGAAAAAATCAGATGCATTCAAGAATGCTTGGATGCTTACTTCAAAATAATTAGACTGAATTTCGAATGAAAAGAATTCTCTGTCCGAAGTGTGACAATTACATTACTTTTGATGAAACGAAGTACACGGAAGGCCAATCGTTGGTTTTCATCTGTGAACATTGTAAGAAGCAGTTCAGTATCCGTATCGGAAGGACCAAGCTGAAAGCCACCCGCAAGGAGGAAGTGTTGGACGAACAGGCCAATAGTCAGGATTGCGGAAGCATTGTGGTGGTAGAAAATGTGTTTGGCTATAAGCAGGTACATCCGTTGAAGGAAGGTGATAATGTCATTGGACGTAGAAACAAAGGAACGGAGGTAGACGTTTCTATTGAAACTGCAGACCCTAGTATGGACCGAAAGCATTGTGTCATCAATGTGTCCCGTAACAAGAAAGGACAATTGGTGTATACCTTGCGAGACAACCAAAGCATTACCGGGACTTTCCTGATGAATGAAATCCTGGGACCTAAGGATAAAGTCCGTATAGAAGAAGGGGCTATCATAACCTTGGGTGCGACAACCCTGATTCTTCGGGTGGCGGAAGGATAAATAAACAAAACCAGATTCTGAAACATGGATGTATTGATTTATGTGCTCTCCTTCCTGTTGTTGGTGGGAGGTATAGCCGGTTGTGTACTTCCGATATTGCCTGGACCACCTTTGGGTTATGCGGGATTATTGTTGTTGCATTTTACCGGTAGAGCGGATTTCTCGACGACACAATTGGTGACTTGGCTAATCATTGTGGTTATTTTGCAAGTCGTCGATTTTGTGACTCCTTTATTGGGAAGCAAGTACACAGGAGGTACTTCGTTCGGAAACCGAGGATGTGTGGCAGGTACATTGATTGGGATGTTCTTTTTGCCTTGGGGAATTATCGTTGGCCCTTTTATTGGGGCGGTAGCTGGTGAAATGTTGGGTGGAAGTGATTTGGCTCATGCCATTCGGGCAGGTATCGGTTCGCTGATAGGATTCCTGGTAGGGACGCTTTTGAAAGTAATCGTTTGTTTTTACTTCCTCGTTCAAGGACTAGGAGTTTTGATATAGAAATAGGAAGGGTATGTAATTATGCCTAAAAAAGGGGGTGTTCCGAAATGAACACCCCCTTATTATTATGCCTTCAACTGGATTCGACAGTCTAAGTACTTACGATGGCATGCGAGACTACTTAGACGAGCTGATGAGACTACTTACACATGGCATCGAGAGTACTCTCGTTTTTCTTCGTTAGAACATGTATGCTATACCAACATTGAATACGGCTTGATCCAAGTCACTTACTACTTGGTATTTCAATTCGAAGTTCAACATCAGGTTGTCTGTAATGTCCATTTCAGCACCACCACCTACATTGACACCAAGGCGGGTTGTAACCTTACCGAAGTCCCAACGGGCAAATGTCAAACCTGCCAATGGATATACACGAACGTTGCTGGCCATTGGGAACAAATAATGTGCATTGGCATTGATATCGAACATGTCGACTCCATTGTTTTCAAAGAAATAATTCATGGATGGTTCCAAACGGATATTGTCTGTAATCATGTATTGGTATTTTACACCGATACCGAATGACTCGATTTCAGTTCCATAACTCAAATGTACACCTGCAGATTGGATTCCCTTTTGTGCAAATGCGCTACCCATGATGAAAAACATCATGCTGAAAAGTACAATTAATTTCTTCATAATCAATAATTTTAAATGGATACTAGTTTTATATACTTTTTTGTGTCTTCTCTTTTTGAGAATGTTGTCATACAAATGTACATTATTTGAATGAATTTCACATTATATAGTTGTTAAAAATAACAAAAGGGCTTAATTATTCCCACCATCTTAGCAAATCCTTGTCTCCCCAGTACCAATGTGAGTGGCTTGCCAACACGTTTTTGTATCGGTAGAAGGGCATGAGGTCTTCGGTTCCCTTCAGATTGGTAATGATGCTCTTCCGGCATGTCGGAGGAGTTTCGTCTTCCTGAATGCTGGTGTAGCGGAATTCGTATCCTTTCAGTTCCATCTCTTCGAAGTTGGTTTTCCGATAGCCGGATTGCAATCTAGGTATGGCGGGCATCGTGAAATCGATGGGAAGGATGTTGCTCATGGAATAAGCCGTTCCGTTTTCCTTGGATTTCAGACTACGTCCCAAGAAGACCATCCCTCCTCCTTCGGCGAGTATCTTCCCTCCTCTTTCGGCATATTCCTTCAGGGCTTCCATCATCTTGTATCGACGATGAAGCTGACGGGCAAACAATTCCGGATAGCCTCCAGGGAGATAAATCATATCTGCTTCCGGAAGTTCATAGCCATACAGGGGGCTGAAATAGGTGATGTTTCCCCACTTGGCTAAACGGGCAAGGTTTTCGCGATAGGTGAAATTGAATGCGGGGTCTCGGGCAACCGCAATCTTGATTTTCCGTAATGGAAGCACAAGCGAATCGTCTTCCATGTCCGAACTATAAGGCAAGGTATATGGACAAGGGAAGTTCCGGTTGCATCGGCTTAGCATCCGGTTGATGTCTATCGTCTTTTCCAATTGTTCGGCTATCTGGTCGGCCTGATCATTCAAGCTACGTCGGTTGGCTACGGAGATGACGCTATGCTTAGGAGGTAATTTGATGCCTTCCATCATGGGAAGGTAGCCCAAGCAGTCCACTCCCGTATCGGCGCAAGCCTCGCGTAAATGGGCATAGTGGGCTGGCGATGATATTTGGTTGAAGATGACTCCTGCCAATCGGACTCCTGTGTAGAAATGCTTGAATCCGTAGATCATCGGAGCGACGGAATATCCCGCCAGACGAGCATTGATGAGCAGAACTACCGGCAGATTCAGCAGGTTGGACATCTCGATGGTACTTCCTTGCATCCGTCGATAACCGTCATACAAGCCTCCCGTACCTTCTATCACACAGGCGTCGGCCTGTTCTCCGTATTTGTTGAACAAGTGCTGGACATGGTGGGAAGAAGACATCCATGCATCCAAGTTGACCGATTCACAATCGGCGGCAATGGACAATTGTTGGGAATCGATGAAATCGGGTCCACATTTATAAGGTTGCACATTCATGCCACGCTTCTTCAAGGCACGCAACAATCCCATAGCGAGAAAGGTCTTTCCGCTACTTGCCGTTGCCGAACTGATGAGAATTTGTGGTTTCATATTTTGCTCGATTTCTAAATGTGGGGACAAAGATAAAATAATAAACTGATTAATGAGTGCTTTATGGAAAGAAAAAGATTTTGTATATTTGCGTTCCTTTTGCTTTCGAAAGCAAAAGGCATTATATAACAACGAACGTAATTGCATGAAAATAAAATTCTTAAGTCTCGCAAGTGGAAGTAGCGGCAATTGTTATTACTTGGGGACAGATACATATGGCATATTGATTGATGCGGGGATAGGAGTTCGCACCATCAAAAAACATTTGAAAGATTATGGATTGGCATTGGAAAGGGTGCGGGCTATATTCGTGACGCACGACCATGCAGACCATATCAAGTCGGTAGGAACCTTGGGAGAGAAATACGGAATTCCTGTATATTCTACCCCGGAGATTCATGCGGGAATCAACAAGAACTATTGCATGACCGAAAAGTTGACTTCGGCCAGTGTGCGCTATATATATAAGGAAGAGCCGTTGCAATTGGAAGATTTCAAGATTACCGCTTTCGAAGTTCCTCATGACGGTACGGACAATGTGGGCTATTGCATTGAGGCAGGTGGAAGAGTCTTTTCATTCCTGACCGATTTGGGATGCATCACTCCTACCGCCGCCAAGTACATCTGTATGGCCAATCATTTGGTCATCGAAGCCAACTATGACGATGAAATGTTGAAGATGGGGCCTTATCCGAAACATTTGAAGGAACGTATTGCCGGTCCTAATGGTCACATGTGCAATCGTGCTACGGCTGAATTCTTGGCCGATAACATGCACGAAGGGTTGGAACATATCTGGCTTTGCCATTTAAGTAAGGATAATAATCATCCGGAATTGGCATTGAAGACGGTAGAATTGATTTTACGTGGAAAAGGTATTTGTGTGGGGAAAGATGTGCAACTCGCTGCATTAAAGCGAAATACGCCTTCTGAGTACATTGTCCTCGAATAATTTTTGAAGAAAATGATAAAAAAATGCCAAAAAGGCTTGCTCAATTCAAATAAAACCTCTACCTTTGCAACCGCAAATCAGAAATGAATGCATCCTTAGCTCAGTTGGTAGAGCAACTGACTCTTAATCAGTGGGTCCAGGGTTCGAATCCCTGAGGATGTACGAAGGTTAATAATGATTTGTATATATTGCATCCTTAGCTCAGTTGGTAGAGCAACTGACTCTTAATCAGTGGGTCCAGGGTTCGAATCCCTGAGGATGTACGAAAAAGAGGAATGACTTTTAGAAGTGATTCCTCTTTTTGTGTATGTCATGTAAGATTCTAATGTTTGACATATAGATGTAATAAAGAATGCTTATTTTTGCACAAGAAACATAAAACAACAATTTATTGTGAAGAAGAGTATTTGGATTTTAGCAGCTATGATGGCTTGCTCTAGTGTGACCGCATCGGCACAGAAATCAAAAGAAGAACCGAAAGGAAAGGCCATTGTGCAGGTGTTCAGTAATTTCCATAGCGGATTCGGAGCCAACAACGATGACCGTGGTTTTGAATTGGACCGTAGTTATGTGGGCTATCAATATGATTTGGGAAAGGGATTGCAAATCAAGGGTGTCATGGATATCGGTCAGTCGGACGATGTGAATGACTATCATCGCATTGCCTACATCAAGAATGCGCAGATTACCTGGAAGACCGGTAACTGGACTTTCAATGGTGGTTTGATTTCTACTACCCAGTTCAATATGCAGGAAAAGTTCTGGGGCTACCGTTATGTGTTGAAGTCCTTCCAGGATTTATATAAATTTGGTAGTAGTGCAGACTTGGGTATCTCGGCTGCCTATAAGTTCAATGATTGGCTTTCGGCAGATGCGATTGTGGTGAATGGCGAAGGCTACAAGAAGATTCAGAAGAACGACGGCTTGATGTATGGTTTGGGAGCAACCCTCACTCCTACCAAGGCATTGACTTTCCGTGCTTATTATGGCTTGAACGAAGGAACGGATGCAAAGCAAGAAAACATTCAGAACTTGGCTACTTTTGTAGGATTGAAGTTGAATGGCTTTTCTTTGGGTGCTGAGTACAACCGTATTTGGAACATGAAGCATGTAGATGGTTCCGATATGAATGGTTTCTCCATCTATAGTAATATCAAATTGAATAAGGGAGCGGACCTCTATTTGCGTTTCGATGATTATAACGGTGACGAATCGGGTTTCATTGCCGGTGTGCAATGGAAACTGGGTAAGTATGTGAAAGTTTCTCCAAACTTCCGTTGGAATCATGCAGAAGTGGACGGAGGAAATCAGGATAGCTATATGGGATATATCAGTTGTTACTTCGGCTTCTGACAAACCTTTGATGAACGTTTCCACGTTTGAATCAAAACGCCTTGACGTTTTACATAAAAGCGCCAAGGCGTTTTTATGTAAAAGCCCTACGAAATATCATTGTAACCTATTCTTCACTGAGCCGTTTATTTCTTGTGATTATCTTGTAACATCTCTTCTCTACTTTTGCATTGTCAGATAAAACAAAATAAGTTATCTGTTGTTATGATTGTATAATAAGTAAAAATGCAAAAGAAATGAAAAAGCTGAATGTCTTTTTTCTTGTTACCATGCTGGTTTTCGGATTGGTTTCATGTGAGAGTACAAAGAAAAATGCTGAAAACGGTCGTGATGCCGTGGAACTATCGGGTGCAGGTGCTACCTTCCCTCTCCCTTTCTACAATGTAATCTTTGAGAATTTTGCTGAAGTGAATGGCGATGTCGTGGCTTATGGTGGCATCGGTAGTGGTGGAGGTGTACGCAATCTTCGCGATGGAATCGTGGATTTCGCCGGTAGTGATGCCTTCCTTACTGAAAAAGAAATGAACGAGATGCCTCCGGTGATTCATGTCCCGACTTGTATGGGTGCCGTGGTATTGGCCTACAATTTGCCGGGTGTGGACAATTTGAACTTGTCGGGTGATGTGGTGGCAGATATCTTTGCCGGTAAGATTACCCGTTGGAACGATACACGCATCAAGGCTTTGAATGAAGGAACTTCCCTTCCCGATGCCGACATCATCCCGGTATTCCGTTCGGACGGTAGTGGTACCACCTTCGTCTTTACCGACTATTTGAGTAAGGTAAGCGAGAATTGGAAGAACACTTACGGCACAGGCAAATCGGTGAACTTCCCGAAAGGTCAGGCTGCTAAGGGCAATCCGGGTGTAGCGGGTGTCATCTCCCAAACCGCCAATTCCATCGGTTATGTAGGCTCGGAATATGCTTTTGCCCAACGCATTCCGTATGCTACCTTGATGAATGCAAACGGTGAATTGGTAAAGCCTACT
>JAFTTU010000050.1 GCA_017466635.1 Bacteroides sp. | reverse complement strand
TCTTTTCCAATGCTCCTAAAGCATGCGAACTTTCAAGGGCAGGAATGATACCTTCCAATCGAGTCAATAATCGGGCGGCTCGGATGGCTTCATCGTCATTGATGGCAACGACATTGCTACGCTTTTGTTGGATGAGATGAGCATATAGAGGCCCTACACCTGGATAGTCCAATCCCGGTGAGATGGAATAGGCTTCTTCTGGTTCACCCTTTTCGTTTTGGATGATTAATGTTTTTGCACCATGTAGGATGCCGGTCTTTCCTAGTAGCATAGTAGCTGCCGTTTGGTTGGTTTCGAGTCCTTTACCTCCGCCTTCAGCCAACACAATCTTTACGCGTTCATCATCCAAGTAATGATAGATGGTACCGGCAGCATTGCTTCCTCCACCCACACAAGCTATCAAGTAATCGGGATATTCCCTTCCTTCGTGTTCCATAAGCTGTTTACGGATTTCTTCGCTAATGACGGACTGGAGTCGGGCTACCATATCCGGATAAGGATGAGGCCCCACCGCCGAACCAATCAGATAGTAAGCCTCTTCGGCATGAGAACACCAGTATTGCAAGGCTTCGTTTACGGCATCGTTCAACGTCATGGTGCCTGATGTGGCAGGAACGACTTCAGCTCCCAGCATCTTCATCTTTTCCACATTCACCCGTTGACGTTCCATGTCCGTTTTTCCCATGAAGATGGTACATTTCATATCCATCAGGGCACAGACGGTAGCTGTAGCCACTCCGTGCTGACCGGCTCCTGTCTCAGCAATGATGTGTTTCTTTCCCATCTGTTTGGCCAGTAAGGCTTGTCCGATGGAATTGTTGATTTTGTGTGCTCCGGTATGATTCAAGTCTTCACGTTTCAGATAAATCTTGCAACCATACTTTTCACTCAATCGGTGAGCCAGATAGAGAGGTGAAGGACGACCTACGTAGTCTCGGAGCAACTGATGAAACTTACGTTGGAAGCTTTCGTCTTCCAGCACTTGCAGATAAGTGTTCCGCAGTTCTTCGATACGCGGTTTCAATACTTCGGGGATGTAAGCACCGCCAAATTCTCCGTAATAACCTTCCTGGTTTACTTGATACTTTTTCATGATTGATAATAATTAAAGGGTTAATAAATGGGTAAAACAAAAAAGGCCCGTCGTAAGTACGACAGGCCTTCTTGCATTTCCTTTCTATATAATATTAAAGGTATATCATGGGTGGATGAATACACACGGCTTGCTTCCCTTACGACTGTTGGAGTAGTAAGAGCGCCACCAATTTGTATTTACCATCATTGCTTTCATTGACTTTTTTCTTGTTTCAACGGCAAATATATCTATTTTGTTTCAACGAACAAAGGAATTACTGACTTTTTTTATTTAAAGAGGATTTCTCTTCTCCATGTTCATCATATTCTTTCCGTTTTCCCACCGGTGGTTCGGTCAAGGTGATGCGGACAACGGCCGTATGAGAAAGACTTTGCTTGATAGCATCATCGAAAGCTTCCATGTGATGAGGAAGGAACCGTTGACAAATCAGCCGCAAAGCTTCAACCTTTTCCGTTTCATCTTCTACGATTTCTGCACGTCCCATGGCGATGGCGGAGCGGAACTCCAACGTGAAGGAATTGTCTTTCGGACCAATGGTAGGTTTGCATCGACTTACGGCCGATAGGCACACGATGGGATTCAGTGCTATGCAATCCAACTTTTCTCCTTCTTTGGCACAATGGAAATAGAAGGTCTGTTCATCGGCTTGTGCCAACGAGAGAGGAACGGCGTAGGGCATTCCGTTGGGACGTGTCATGCTCATGGTGACATAGGGTGCCTTGCCGAGCACTTCCAGTGCAAAGGTGGCATCCATTTCGCGGGTGGTTCTTCTCATATTTCTCATGGGTAATGATGGCTCTTTCATGTGAATACTTTGACAAAGATACAATAAATCAAGAATAATGAAGGTGGATGGCATAATAATCTTCCGAAGATTGTCTTTCCCAAAATTATTTCATACCTTTACATACCCTTAAATGCTGATAAATATGAAAAGATTGTTCGTGTGCTTGTTGTGCTTGGCCGTTGCTTTGGTCATGTATGCAGAGAGAAAAGATTCCTTCCCGAAAGTATCGGAAAACCCTGTGGATGGTTATTTCCCTTTGGTGAAAGCGGAAGGAGTGTCTACCATTTGTATAGATAGTAACGACTATCCGGTTGTAAGTATTTCGGCTGGGATGTTGGCCGATGATGTGGAAAGGGTGACGGGGCAAAAGCCATCTTTGGTAAAGGTTGGAAGTTGGAAGGAAATCCCTCGTGGTGAAGTACTTGTAGCCGGAACGTTGGGCAAGAATCGGCTTATCGACAGGATGGTAGAAGAACTATTGATTCCTGTTGAAGGTCTTGAAGGGAAATGGGAATCGTTCGTGGTTGCTACGGGTGAACATCCGGAATACCATACTCCGATGTTGGTTGTTGTGGGAAGTGACCGAAGGGGAACGGCTTATGGATTGACATCGTTGAGCGAAGCTATCGGTGTATCCCCATGGTATTGGTGGGCAGATGTCACGCCATCCCGAAAGAATACGCTTTATATAGAGCCGGGATGCTTTCATCAAGGCGAGCCTTCGGTGCAATATCGAGGAATCTTTATCAATGACGAACGGTTCGGTGGATGGTCTCTGTGGGCTGAAAAGACTTTCGAAAAAGAGACGGGTAAGGTAGGGCCGAAGACATATCAGAAGGTGTTCGAACTCTTGCTTCGTTTGAAGGGTAACTATTTGTGGCCTGCGATGCACAATGGAACCAAGGCTTTCAATTCCAATCCGGAGAATGCCCGTTTGGCGGATGATTATGCCATTGTGATGGGTTCTTCTCATTGTGAACAGATGTTGCGTAACAATGAGGATGAGTGGAAGAATGTCGGCACGTATGGCGATTTCAACTACATCACCAATCGACAGACGATGATAGACTATTGGGAGGAACGTGTCAAGACGAATGGGGCGTATGAAAATATCTATACTTTGGGACTTCGTGGCATCCACGATTATCCGATGGAAGGTGCAAGAACGACCGAAGAACGGGTGGCTCTGATGCAGAAAGCTATCGATGACCAACGTGACATCTTGCGTCGGAATATCCGGAAGCCGGTAGAGGAAGTGCCTCAGATTCTCTGTACTTACGAAGAAGTACTCGACGCTTATCACAATGGTTTGCAGATACCCGATGATGTGACACTTCTTTGGTCGGACGACAAGCATGGGTATACACGCAACCTCTCCAATCCGAAGGAACGTGAACGAAAGGGGGGAGCAGGCATCTATTATCATCTTTCGTATCATGGTGACCCTTCCAGTTGGATATGGTTAAGCCCGTTGTCGCCTTCTTTCGTTTCTACCGAGTTGACCAAAGCCTATACTTTTGGTGCGAGGAAGATTTGGGTCTTCAATGTGGGTGATATCAAGCCGGCAGAGAAGGAACTTTCCTTTGCTATGGAATTGGCTTGGGACATTGACCGATGGAAACCTGAGCTGGCTCATGATTTCATTGCTTATTGGGCGACCAAGGCTTTCGGTGCTTCGTTGGCACAGGAGATAGCCGATATCCAAACTTCATATTATCAACTTCAAGCAGCGGGAAAGGATTCGCATGTATGGTTTATCAACTATACAGAAGAGCAGATTGCAGAACGTATAGCCCGATGGCGTGATTTGGCGGAACGGGTAGTGGCATTGGCCGGACAAGTACCAGCTCCATTGAAAGATGCTTATTTCGAATTGGTGAGCTATCCGGTTCGGGGGGCTGCTATGTTGAATGAATATCAGTTGTTGGCTCGCCGTAGCATGACTCGTGCCACACAAGGTGATGAAGATGGTGCGCTGGCGGATGCCGGATGTGTCAAGCGGATGTTCGATGAACTGAATGCATGGACTCATCATTATAACAACGAAATCCTACAAGGCAAATGGGCGGAGTTCTTTAATTGGCAACCTTATCATTGGTATCGTTCCACGAAGATAGAAGTTCCGATGTGTACTCTTTCGCTTTTGGAAGAAATCAAGCAGATGCCTGAGGCTCGCTTCCTTTCAATCAAGGAGGCTCTTTCCGATGGTGGTGTCATCATAGAAAGTGAAGTTGAAGCGGAAATCCCTTTGTGGATGGAAGCCCTTTCGCCCATCCGTAATTTCTCCAAAGCTCCGGCTGACAATGTGTTCTGTCATGTGACGATGGGAAAAGATAGTTTCGATGCTTCTGCTACACCTATTAATAATGTATGGCATGCTCCGTATGTAGGTCCGATGTGGAGTAAGGTAGGTACCTTGCATCTGAAGAAAGGAAAGAACCGGTTGTTGGTTTCTGACTTGAAGTCTGATGCACGGATTGATAGGATATTCATGGGAGTCTATCCACCGTTTGATGCAGAGCCTCGCTTACGAATACCGGCATATAGCTATCGAAGTGCTTTCGATGGCATGGAAGGAAATGTGACTCGAATAGCTGGATTGGGTTATTCGGACGGTGTGTTGATGCAACCTTTTGATACGCCTTCCTTCGAACCGGATTCGGCACCGTATGTGGAATACGAAATCGATTTGAAAGAAGGTGACCGGACAATTGAGGTTCGGACACTCCCCACACTTCATGTGTACGAAGGTAGGGAAGCCCGTTATGCGGTTCAGTTAGGAGAGGAAGCACCTCAAATCTTTTCCATTCATACCGATGACTTTTCTGCCGAATGGAGATGGAATGTCTTGCGTGGCTATTCTTCACGAAGCATGACCATTCCGTCTGCTTGTCGAGGAAAACAGACACTCAAGATTTATCTCTTGGATCCGGGAATTGTCTTGCAGGAAATTCTAATCAACGAATAGTCATCACCAACATATCGCTGTCCGTACCGATGCGGAAAGGAGGTCCCCACAAGGAGAGACCGCTCGATACATAGACATGCGAGTGTGACCATTGGCGATAGCCGTGGCTCTGCTCGTACATGTTGTCTACCAACAGGCTGAGTGGCCATACCTGTCCTCGGTGGGTATGTCCACTGAACTGGATGTCGATGCCGAGGCTATCCTTCTTTGCCACTTCATAAGGCTGGTGGTCGAGAAGGAGAGTGGGTTTGGAGGCATCGGTCTTTTTCATCAAATCGGCAATGGGAGTACGTCGACGGTTCGAACGGTCATCCCTTCCGATGAGTTGAAGTCCATTAGGCAAGGTCACGATGGTATCACGTAGCAAACGGATGGGAGTGTCCTTCAGGAATCGTTCACATTCTTCCATGCCACTGATGTATTCGTGATTGCCGGGTGCTAAGTAAATACCCATCGGCGCTTTCAGTTGGTTCAGTTCTTCCTGCATCTTCTGTTGATAGAGAGGAAGCAGGCTATTGTCTATCAAATCGCCACCAATCACAATCAAGTCCGGATTCTCGGCGTTAATCATTTCCACGAATTTCTTCAGTTGAGGCTTACGGGTACCGTTGCCCAAATGTACATCGCTGATGGCTACGACCTTCATTGGCTTTCCTTGCAGAGGTTTGTCAAGAGTGATGTCGATACGGTTGATGTCCGGATGCTTGTAGTTGAAGTAGCCGTAGGTCAGGAGGCAGACGGTGAATCCCAGGGAAGCCATGAATCCATACGGCTTCAGTGCAGGGATGAAAAGCTTGGCAATGTCCGTCACCAGCAATGTCAATACCATGTAGAGGGTGAATACCAGCCATACGGAGCCAATCGAGAATAGCCCTTGCGAAAGGGATTCAGGCAATTCAACATTCCGCACAAAGAAGGTGAACACCAAAGCAAGTGCCGCTATCCAGTAGCAAAGGGAGAACACGAGTTTCCATCCCAATGAGAGGTTGGAAAGCGTTTGCAAGGCACGAACGAAGATATAGACATTGCCGCAAAGATAGGCGGCTATCATGGACATAAACATCATTTTCATAAAGCAAGTCTTTTTAGTGCGACAAAAGTAAAGGTTATTTATGGGCAAACCAAACATCCGGTGAACAATCCTTGTTAAAAATGGTTTCTTGTAATATAATCCTAAAACAGAAAACGTATGAAACAAAAGACATGGACAAGAGTAGCGGCGGTCGTTTTGGCTGCATTATTACTTTGGTGGCTCTTTTGGGCTATCTTGATAGACGAGGATGAAAATGCCTTGGAAATGCCGAATACAGAAATTATCGAATAAACGGTGAACAAAACTTCGATAGCTGATGTTATCTAGTAAACTGCCATATAGTTCGTGTGAATAATCAGCAGGAAAAATGAACCATAGTAT
Organism: Bacteroides sp.; assembly: GCA_017466635.1. Taxonomy (GTDB): domain Bacteria; phylum Bacteroidota; class Bacteroidia; order Bacteroidales; family Bacteroidaceae; genus Phocaeicola. The sequence continues at coordinate 66,858 of JAFTTU010000050.1, read as the reverse complement.
GTGATTTTTAAGGTTAACTCTCTCTTAGCTCTGGCTTGTGAAAGTCGGAGCTTTCTTTTATGAAAAATTTATCTAAAAGAATGGGGATATATAGGGATTATGTCCGAAATAATCGTTATATTCGCATAACGAACCAAAAAATGATAGACTTATGAAAATGATGAATTATAGTATCATGCGTTGCGTGAGTGCCATAGCGATAGGTATCTTGTTGATGGTATGGCCGGAAACAGCTATTGTCTATTTGGTCATTGCCATTGGGGCGATGTTCTTCTTGCCTAGTTTGTTCACGCTTGTAGGCTATTTTGTAAAAGGCCGTCAACTTGGCATGTATTTCCCGATAATCAGTTTGGGAAGCTTGTTGTTCGGTTTGTGGCTGATGGTATCACCGGCTTTCTTTGTAGGTATCCTGATGTATGTATTGGGTGTCGTATTGGTTTTTGCCGGTATCAGTCAGATAGCCGGATTGCTGGGTGCCCGTAGTCATGCATCGGTGTCGTTTGGCTATTATGTCATGCCAATCTTGATTTTGTTTGCCGGACTGGTGGTGCTGGTCAATCCGTTTGCGGCAGCTACCATTCCGTTCATTATCTTGGGTATCAGTAGTACCGCATATGGCATTTCAGAACTGATTAATATTTACAAGTTCCGTCGGAAGGAAGAAAAGTTGATGAAGCATGAAATCGTTATAGAAGATGTTACTCCGATAGAGGAAATCCCAAATGAAATAAAAGAATGAGCGAAATAAAGAAAGAAACCTTCCCCGTATTGGGGATGAGTTGTGCTTCCTGTGCGGCACGGGTGGATAAGACTTTGAATGGTCTGCCTGGCGTACAGGAAGCATCCGTTAATTATGCGGCAGCTACCGTACAAGTGATGTATGATGCCGATGAGTGTTCACCACTTGTGTTGAAGACGGCGGTACAGCATGCAGGTTATGATCTCCTGATAGAAGCTGAAAGTGATGTGGCCGATGAGGTCGAAAAGGCTCATGCTGTCCGTTATGAAAGGTTGAAGAAACGTACCCGATGGGCCATTGTGCTGGCGGTTCCTATCATGGTGCTCAGCATGGCGTTCATGCATGTGGGGTGGGTGAACTATGTGGTATGGCTGCTTTCTACTCCGGTGGTATTTGTACTAGGAAGAGGTTTCTTCGTCAGTGCATGGAAACAACTCAAGCATGGCACTTGCAACATGGACACGCTCGTTGCACTCAGTACCGGAATTGCATATTGGTTCAGTGTATTCAATCTGTTTTTCCCTCAATTCTGGTTGGCAAGAGGTATCGAACCCCATGTGTATTTCGAGGCATCGAGTGTCATCATTGCTTTCATCCTGTTGGGAAGATTGTTGGAAGAAAGAGCCAAGCGGAATACTTCGGCTGCTATACGTAAGTTGATGGGACTTCAACCCAAGACTGTAACCGTATGGACTTCCGAAGGGGAACGGATTCTCCCGATTACCGCCATACGTCAAGGAGATATGGTAGTGGTAAAGCCAGGCGAACGCATTGCCGTGGATGGAGTAGTAACCGAAGGGCAGTCGTATGTGGACGAGAGCATGCTGAGTGGAGAACCGGTTCCGGTACGCAAGCAGAAAGATGCAAAGGTATATGCCGGAACCATCAATCAAAAGGGTGCTTTTCGATTTATGGCGGACAAGATAGGACAAGATACCTTGTTGGCTCAAATCATCCGCATGGTGCAGGATGCTCAAGGGAGCAAGGCACCCGTTCAGAAGTTGGTTGACAAGATTGCAGCTGTGTTTGTGCCGGCCATCATTACCATTGCATTGGTTTCTTTTGTGGTGTGGAATGTATGTGCCGGTGAGAATGGTTTTACCCATGGCTTGTTGGCGATGGTAACGGTACTAATCATTGCATGTCCGTGTGCTTTGGGATTGGCTACACCGACGGCTCTCATGGTGGGTATCGGTAAAGGGGCAGAAAATGGTATTCTGATTAAGAATGCGGAGAGTTTGGAAATAGCTCGAAAAGTAGATACCGTGGTATTGGACAAGACTGGTACGCTGACCGAAGGTCATCCACAAGTGACGGATGCTGTATGGCTAAAAGAGGATGCCAAGCGTATTCTATATAGTTTGGAAAAGATGTCTGAACATCCGTTGGCAGAAGCGGTGGTGATGTATCTAAAAAACATTTCGGGCATGGAAGTAAAAGACTTCTGTGTATTGTCAGGAAGAGGTGTAGAAGGCTACATCGATGACAAGAAGTATTATGCCGGTAATCTGGTCCTTTTACAAGAAAAAGGCATCGCGATGGACGAGGCTTTGAAGAAGAAAGCGGAAGCATGGACCAACGAAGCCAAGACGGTCATTGCTCTGGCAGAGGAGCAGAAGACGTTGGGTGTGTTGGCGATTACTGACCGGTTGAAACCGACTTCCGTACAGGCTATCGAAGAACTTCATAAGCAAAGTATCGAAGTATGGATGCTGACGGGTGACCAACCGGAAGCGGCCGGTGAGGTGGCAAAGCAAGTAGGCATCAAGCTTTTCAAGGCTGGAGTATTGCCTCAAGAAAAGGCGGCCTTTGTCCAAGAACTTCAATCGAAAGGAAAAAAGGTGGCGATGGTAGGCGATGGCATCAACGATAGTGCTGCTTTGGCTCAAGCAGACCTTAGCATTGCTATGGGGCAAGGAAGTGACATTGCTATGGATACAGCCATGGTGACCATCCTTTCATCGGATTTGGTAAAGATTTCGGAAACTATCCGTCTATCCCAACTGACTGTTCGAACGATTCATCAGAATCTTTTCTGGGCTTTCTTCTATAATCTGATAGGAGTACCTATAGCAGCCGGTATGCTTTATCCTATCAACGGATTCTTGCTCAATCCGATGATTGGGGGAGCAGCGATGGCATTCAGTAGCGTAAGCGTAGTAACCAATAGCCTTCGTTTGCGGAGAAAGCGCATTGCAACAGAACGTGTCGTACTGAGTGAACCAGAGGAAGTCGTCGAAGAAGTAAAGGCTGTTACTTGTCAATATAAGGTAGACGGTATGATGTGCAAACATTGTGTCGGTAGGGTAGAACGTGCATTGAACAGCATTGAAGGTGTCAAGGCAACCGTTACCCTAGAACCGCCGGTTGCTACCGTAGAGTTTGAAAATAAACCGTTGTCGATAGAAGAATTGCAACAAATAGTAACAGAAAAAGCAGGAGATTATCAGATTACGGAATAAATAATTACCTTTGTTAAAACATAATCATTATAGACTCATGAAAAAACAAATCATTCTGGCAGGTGCCTTGTGTATGGGGATGTTGGCATCGGCCGAAAATATCGATGTGAAGAGTTTTCGCTATGCGGGACCTTACATGGTGCAACAACCCTATATGGTAGATAGTGTGGATGTGAATTCCAAGGCTTTTGCCATGAAAAATCTGCTCGACACTCCGTTGGCGTTGGAGCAACTTCAACAAGGTACCTCCTTTTCTGGCGAAGTGCTTCCGAATACCAACAATGGCTATGCACTCCATTTGCTCGGATTTACCCTTCAAAGCAAGGCGTACACCAAGGCTACCCTGAAAGTAGAAGGTGTAAAGAATTATCAAGTATATGTGAATGGTAAAAAGCAAGGAGGTACAGAATTGACACTCGAACCATCCACTCATCCAATCGTTATCAAGTATCTGTCCGAAGCAGGTAAGGATGACAATATCAAAGTAAGTGTAAAAACAGAAAAGGATGGTATCGTGACTCTTCGCGAAGACGGAAAACGCAACTATACCTTGAGTGATGTATTGCATGGAACCCGTTTCTCTGGAATGAGCCTTTCTCCGAATGGCAAGTATCTGATGACTTCTTATCGCACCACTCAGGTAGGTGGACGTTCGTCGGGATATACCACTATCAAAGAATTGGCAACGGGAAAAGTCTTGACACAACGCACCGAACGTTTGCAATGGATGCCGAAGAGCAACCTTTATTATTATACTCGTACAGGGGTGGATGGTCGTCAGTTGGTAACTGTTGATCCGTTGACTGGACAGGAAAGTATTTGGGTGGACAAGTTGCCTGATGGCTACTTTCAAGTAGCTCCTACTGAAGACTGGTTACTCTATTCGTTGACGCAGGAAGGTCCGAAGGAACGTAAAGAAATCTATGAAGTCATTGAGCCGGACGACCGTCAACCGGGTTGGCGTGACCGTTCCTCCTTGGCGAAGTATGACTTGAAGAGTGGCCTGATGCAACCATTGACTTTCGGCTATCACAATGCATGGGGACTGGACATTTCATCGGATGGACGCTATGTGTTGATGATGACTAGCCGTAGCCGATTAACCCAACGGCCGACTACGCTTTCCACCTTATATAAATTGGATGTACAGACCTTGCAAGTAGAAACCTTGGTGGCCGAAGATGGTTTCTTGGGCGGTGCCAGTTTCTCGCCGGATAATACCCAAATCCTTTTGACGGGTTCTCCGGAAACTTTGGGAGGTATAGGCTTGAATTTGCCCGAAGGATTGACTCCAAATCAATACGATTATCAGATGTACATCATGAATTTGGTGGACAAGAAGATTACGCCAATGACCAAGGATTTCAACCCAAGCGTACAACAAACTGTTTGGAGTAAGACAGATGGTCAGATTTACTTCACCGCCGAAAACCGTGATTACATCAGCCTCTATCGTATGAATCCGGTCAATGGAAAGATTCAGCAACTCGATGCTCAGGAAGATTTGGTGAAGAGCATCAGTTTGGCAGACAATGCACCGGTGATGGCCTATTATGGTCAGGGAGCGATGAACTCCGACCGTCTCTATACCCTCGACACGAAGAAGGGAAAGACCGCCTTGGTGGAAGACCTCAGTAAGGAAATATTAAAAGATGTACAGTTGGGTGAATGTCATGCCTGGAACTTTGTCAGCTCTCGTGGAGACACCATTTACGGACGCTATTATCTGCCTCCTCATTTCGATGCTTCGAAGAAATATCCGATGATTGTGAACTATTACGGTGGATGTAGCCCTACGGAACGTAACTTTGAAAGCCGTTATCCGCATCATGCCTATGCTGCCCTCGGTTATGTGGTGTATGTCGTTCTTCCGAGTGGAGCCAGTGGCTTTGGTCAGGAGTTCGGTTCCCGTCATGTGAATACCGCTGGCGAAGGTCCTGCTCAGGACATCATTGAGGGTACGAAGAAGTTCTGCGAAGAACACACATTTGTTAATGCTAAGAAGATTGGTTGCATCGGTGCTTCTTATGGAGGATTCATGACCCAATACTTGCAGACCAAGACCGACATCTTTGCAGCTGCTATCTCTCATGCAGGTATCAGTGACCATACCAGCTATTGGGGCGAAGGTTATTGGGGCTATTCGTATAGCGAAGTGAGCATGGCCAACAGCTATCCATGGACACGCAAGGACTTGTATGTCGACAGAAGTCCACTTTTCAATGCCGACAAAATTCATACTCCATTGCTTTTTGTACATGGTGATAAGGATATGAATGTACCGGTGGGCGAAAGTATCCAGATGTATACAGCCTTGAAGCTTCTCGGACGTGAAACAGCTATGGTACTTGTTACAGGTCAAGACCATCACATTGTGGATTATGGCAAGCGTATCCAGTGGCAGAACACCATCTGGGCATGGTTTGCGAAGTGGTTGCAGGATGACCCGACTTGGTGGAATGCAATTTATTCTCCGAAATCATTATAAAAACTTAAAAATCATATCATGGAAAATCAACAAAGTAAAATGTATCTCATCAGTATAGTTGTAGTGGCTATTCTGGGTGGTCTGCTCTTTGGATATGATACTGCTGTTATCTCCGGAGCAGAGAAAGGCCTTCAGGCTTTTTTCTTGGGAGCGACTGATTTTGTGTATACCGATGCCATGCACGGATTCACTTCGTCCAGTGCCTTGATAGGTTGTATTATCGGTAGTGCCATTTCTGGATACATGGCATCTAATTTTGGCCGTAAGAAATCATTGATATTTGCCGGTATCTGTTTCTTCTTGTCGGCATTGGGTTCCTATTATCCGGAATTTTTGTTGTTCGATTATGGAAAACCTTCTTATAGTTTGTTGGTAGCATTCAATGTCTATCGTGTGTTGGGTGGTATTGGTGTCGGTTTGGCATCGGCTATTTGTCCAATGTATATTGCTGAAGTTGCTCCATCGAATATCCGTGGTACTTTGGTATCCTGGAATCAGTTTGCCATCATCTTCGGTCAGTTGTTGGTGTATTTCGTGAACTTCCTTATCCTGGGAGAACATACCAACCCGATAATTGAAAAGACTGCACAGGGCATCTACAATGTAGTAGCAGGTTCTGACCCTTGGACCATAGAAACCGGATGGCGTTACATGTTCGGTAGTGAAGCCGTTCCTGCAGGTCTCTTTGCTTTGCTTATCTGTTTCGTACCTGAAACTCCGCGTTATTTGGCTATGTGTGGTCAGGATGACAAGGCTTTGAGTGTCTTGGCCCGTATCAATGGTTTGGAACGTGCCAAGTCCATTCTTCATGAAATCAAGGCTACAGCCGAAGAAAAGACCGAACGCTTGTTCACTTACGGATGGGTGGTCATCTTTGTGGGTATCATGCTTTCTGTGTTCCAACAAGCGGTAGGTATCAATGCCGTGCTTTATTTTGCTCCTCGTATTTTCGAATCCATGAACATGGGTAATCCGATGGTACAGACTGTGATTATGGGTATTGTGAATATTCTCTTCACATTGGTAGCTATCTTTACGGTAGAAAAGTGGGGACGCAAGCCGTTGCTCATCTATGGTTCCATCGGTATGGCTATCGGTGCAGCCGGTGTAGCGTTGAGTAACTTATGGGCATTGCCTCCATTGGTATCGGTTGTTAGCATCATGGTTTATTCAGCATCGTTCATGTTCTCTTGGGGACCGATTTGTTGGGTACTTATTTCCGAAATCTTCCCGAATACCATTCGTGGTGCAGCGGTAGCGATTGCGGTTGCTTTCCAATGGATTTTCAACTTCATCGTATCGTCTACTTTCGTACCGATGTACAACATGCAGTTGCCGGGTATGGAGAACTTCGGACATATCTTCGCTTATGCACTCTATGGTGTGATTTGTGTGATTGCCGCTATCTTCGTATGGAAGATGGTTCCCGAAACCAAGGGCAAGACATTGGAAGATATGAATAAGCTTTGGAAGAAATAACTAAGATAAAGAAAGGCTGCCAATTGGCAGCCTGTCTTTATCTTCGTTTCTTAAATCCATAAACCGCTTTTTCACCAAGCTCTTCTTCGATGCGGAGCAATTGATTATACTTTGCCATACGGTCGCTTCGACTCAATGAACCTGTCTTGATCTGTCCGCTGTTGGTAGCTACGGCAAGGTCGGCAATGGTGGCATCTTCAGTTTCACCGGAACGATGGCTGACAATGGCGGTGTAGCCGTGGCGATGAGCCAAATCGATGGCATCCAGCGTTTCACTCAAAGTTCCGATTTGGTTTACCTTAATTAATATAGAATTACCGCAACCTTCTTCGATGCCTCGGCTTAGGAACTTCACATTGGTCACAAACAAGTCATCACCTACCAATTGACAACGATGCCCGATTCGTTCAGTCAACATCTTCCAACCTTCCCAATCGTTTTCCGCCATACCGTCTTCGATGGAGTCGATGGGGTATTTGTTGCACAATTCTTCCAGATAGTTCACTTGCTCGTAAGAAGTACGGATGGAAGCTTCCAGTCCTTCGAACTTGGTATAGTCGTAAAGTCCGTCCAGATAGAATTCCGATGAAGCACAATCTAATCCGATGGTTACATCCTTTCCGGTCTTGTAGCCTGCTGCCTTGATGGCCGTAAGGATGCACTCCAAAGCATCTTCCGTTCCGCCCAATGAAGGTGCAAAGCCACCTTCATCGCCTACCGCCGTACTGAGGTTTCGTGCTTTCAGCACATTCTTCAGTTCGTGGAACACCTCGGCACCCATACGTAATCCTTCGTGGAAGCTTTCGGCTCCGACAGGTCGAATCATGAATTCCTGGAAGGCAATAGGCGCGTCAGAATGTGAGCCGCCGTTGATGATGTTCATCATCGGTACAGGCATCACGTAGGTATTCATACCACCGATGTAACGATAGAGGGGAATGCCGAGAGAAAGAGCTGCTGCCTTGGCTACGGCCAGTGATACACCGAGGATGGCATTTGCACCGAGATTGCTCTTGGTATGAGTACCGTCCAATTCAATCATTTTATGGTCGATACCCCGTTGGTCGGTCACTTCCATGCCGATAAGGGCAGGGGCGATGTGCTTATGGATATGTTTCACCGCTTTCTGCACACCTTTCCCCAGATAGCGTGACGAGTCATGGTCACGAAGTTCGAGGGCTTCATTCTCGCCTGTCGAGGCACCCGACGGTACCGATGCCCGTCCCAAAATTCCGTTTTCAAGTATTACATCGACTTCGATGGTTGGATTGCCGCGCGAATCCAATATTTCTCTTCCTTTGATGGCAGTAATCTTCATATTCATTCGTTTTAAATTTTCTACCGCAAAGAAACAAAAAAAGGCTGAGACTTGTTCGTCCCAGCCGATTGAATTATTCGATGACCTGATAGATATGAGGCAGGTTTCGTCCTTCGTGGTTGTAGTCGAGACCGTAACCTACGATGAAGTCATCCTCGATGTCGAAGCAACGGTAATCGATTTTGAGATCAACCTTCAGACAACCCGGTTTGACGAAGAGGGAGGTGATGTAAACTTCCTTCGGATTCTTTTCGCCCAACATGTGGAGCATCTCCTTCATCGTATAGCCCGATTCGATGATGTCTTCCACAATCACCACGGTACGTCCTGTCACGTTTTCGTTCAGTCCGATGAGCTGTTTCACTTTGCCTGTGGTGCTGGTTCCCTCATACGATGACATCTTGACGAACGTGATTTCGCAAGGGAAATTGATGTCACGCAACAGGTCGGCGGCAAAGACGAACGAGCCGTTCAGGATGACCAGAAAGAGCGGGTTCTTCTTGCGCAAATCTTCGTCGATTTGGGCAGCCACTTCCTTGACTCTTGCCTTGATTTTTTCTTCCGAGATATAGAGGGCAAATTTCTTGTCCTTTACTTGTACAACGGTATTCATATCTTTTAATCTTTTATGTAGATGATTATTAAGGTTTAGAAAGTCCACTTGGCTGCCAATGTCGGGATGGCATAGAAACGGTCGTTCAAGCCATCGGTAGGCCATACCAAGTTCTTGGTGAGTTCTAGTTCGGTACCTAAGCTGAGCTTGAAGTCATCGTCCACGCTTTCAAGCGCTGCCAAGTTGAACCAGAACTGCGGTTCGCTACTCAATACCAGATTGCCCTTCACGCTGCCGTCGTGCCAAAGGTCGGCATATCCGCTGAAGGTGCAGACTCCCTTGGCGAAATGGATGCCCCATACGATGGTTGCTTGCCAGCTATGCTTGGAACCGATTTGTTGTTTGGCCAAGTATTTATACAGCAATTGCAAGGAGAAGGTCTTGCTGAAATCCTTGTTCGCCCAATTCCAGGCAGCTCCAGCCAAGTAAGCGTCGTTATAGCTTCCGTTACCTGAAAGGCCACCGTTGTATTCCACGTGGATGGCTATCGGTGCTTCCCAAAAGCGAAGCTCACGAGCGAATTCAGCATATGCACTTTCCATGCTGTTGTCAGCAAAGTTACCATCTACAAAGAAATAGGTGCTACCCCATTTGTCGGCCTTGAAGTTCTCAACCGTAGCTGTCCAGTGTGCGCGGTTGGAAAGTTCGTTACCATAAAGGGCATCAGCAAAATCGTAATGCAATTGCACATTCAACTGTGCAAACATCGGTAAAGATGCAATGACGAGTATAGCGGTTAGAATCAGTTTTTTCATACTATTACCTTTTTATTATAGGATAAATTTCAAGAGGAACACAGCTGCCAATATATACATACCTAATGTCAGGTTCTTACGGTTACCTCCCAATACGTTGATGATGACGTAGCACAAGTGTCCCAACAGGATACCGTCGGAGATACTGTATGCCAGCGGCATGAAAATCATACAGATAAATGCTGGGATAGATTCCTTATAGTCGAAGAAGTCAATCTTCCAGATGTTGCTCATCATCATCAAGCCCACCAATACGAGTACTGGAGCTGTTGCTGCGGCAGGGATGGCCAAGAAGAAAGGAGCGAAGAACAATGCTACGAGGAAGCATACCCCCGTTGTAAAGGCTGTCAAACCACTACGTCCGCCTTCGTTTACACCTGCAGCACTTTCCACATATACGGCTACTGTACTTGTACCCATAGCCGCACCGGCAGTTGTTGCGAGTGAGTCTACCATGAACACTTCTTTCAAATGAGGAATCTTACCATCTTCCTTCACCATACCTGCACGGGTAGTTACACCAATTACGGTACCGATACAGTCGAACAAGTCAACAAACAATAACGTGAAGACGATGACTACCATTTCTTGGGTAAAGATGTGGTCCCATTCGAATTTCAAGAAAATAGGTTCGATGGATGGAGGAGCACTGAATACGCCATCCAAATGGGTAATTCCCAACGGAATACCAATGATAGTAGTCAAAAGAATACCCAACAACAAGGCACCTTTGACGTTTCTTACCAACATGATGGAAGTAAGGGCAATACCGATAACACCCAACAAACCGGAGCCACTGGTCAGTGTTCCCAAGCTAACAAGGGTAGCTGGATTATCTACAATGATTTCTGCATTCTTCAGACCGATGAAGGCAATGTAAAGACCAATACCGGCACTGATGGCTGTTTTCAAGCCTTCAGGAATCACATCCACAATCTTTTCGCGAAGATTGGTTACGGTCAAAAGAATGAACGCAAGACCTTCCAGAAAGACGGCTGTTAAAGCGAATTGCCAGGAATAGCCCATAATCAAGCAGATGGTGTAGGCGAAGAATGCGTTCAGACCCATACCCGGTGCAAGGGCAAGCGGCAATTTTGCATAAAGTCCCATGAAGATGGTCGGGATAGCCGACATGATTACTGTAGTGGTAAACAAGGCGCCTTTATCCATACCTGTTTCGCCCAGGATGTTTGGATTGACGGCCAAAATGTAAGCCATAGTCAGGAAAGTAGTAATACCTGCCATGACTTCTGTTCGAACGGTGGTTTCTTTCGGATTGAAACCAAAAAGTTTTTCAAGCATTTTTAAATGTAGATTGATTAAAGTGCAAAACTACATATAAAATTTAACTTCTTGCGGTTTTAATTAAAGAAAATTTAGTGACAGCCTCTTCATTTCGGTATTTATTCCTATCTTTGCACTGCAAAAACAAAAGTACATTCATCGTTTTTAAGGTATGGGAGGTTTTTTTGGAACAGTCTCTAAGGCTGAATGCGTGACCGATTTGTTTTACGGCACGGATTATAATTCACATATGGGAACAAAAAGAGCGGGTATGGTAACTTATGCCTCCGGTATGGGTTTCATGCGTTCTATCCATAATCTGGAAAGTTCCTATTTTCGCACGAAGTTTGAAGCAGAACTCTCCAAGTTCAAGGGTAATTCCGGTATAGGGGTCATTAGTGATACCGATCCTCAACCCATTCTTATCAATTCTCATTTGGGCAAGTTTGCTATCGTAACGGTGGCTAAGGTGAACAACATTCCTGAATTGGAAAAGGATTTGTTGGCATCCAATATGCACTTCTCTGAAATGAGTCTCTCGAAGACCAATCAGACGGAATTGATTGCGTTGTTGGTCATTCAGGGTAAGGATTTTGTGGACGGCATTGAAAATGTATTCCGTAAAATCAAGGGTTCATGCTCCATGTTGATTTTGACGGAAGACGGTATCATTGTAGCACGTGACCATTGGGGACGTACACCGATTGTCATTGGCAAGAAGGACGGAGCCTATGCTGTTACCAGTGAGTCGAGCAGTTTGCCTAACTTGGATTATGAAATCGAGAAGTATGTTGGCCCGGGTGAAATCGTCCGTTTGCGTGCCGATGGTATGGAGCAGATGCGTAAGCCGAATGACAAGATGCAGATTTGTTCGTTCTTGTGGGTATACTATGGTTTCCCGGTTTCTTGTTATGAAGGGAAGAATGTAGAAGCAGTTCGTTTTGCTACAGGCTTCAAGATGGGTAAACAGGATACGGCAAAAGTGGATTGTGTATGTGGTATACCGGATTCGGGTATTGGTATGGCGATGGGATATGCCGAAGGTATGGGCGCTCCTTATCATCGGGCTATTTCCAAGTATACACCGACTTGGCCAAGAAGCTTTACTCCAGCCAATCAGGAAATGCGTTCGTTGGTAGCGAAGATGAAGTTGATTCCTAACCGTGCTATGTTGGAAGGCCAGCGTGTGCTGTTCTGCGACGATTCCATTGTGCGTGGTACCCAGCTTCGCGACAATGTGAATATCCTTTATGATTATGGAGCAAAGGAAGTGCACATGCGTATTGCTTGTCCACCGCTCATCTATGGTTGTCCGTTCTTGGGATTCAGTTCTTCGAAGAGTGACTTGGAATTGATGACACGTCGAATCATTAAGGATTTGGAAGGCGATGAGAACAAGGACTTGGAAAAGTATGCCACTACAGATTCTCCACAGTATAAGCGAATGGTAGAGGAAATCCGAAGCCGTTTCAGTCTGACTTCGCTGAAGTTTAATACATTGGAAATTCTGATAGATGCAATTGGGTTGCCAAAATGTAAGGTTTGTACCCATTGTTTTGATGGTTCCAGCCATTTCTAATGATAAAATAATAAAAAGAGCGTTGATTTGTTTGGCAATTCAACGCTCTTTTCCTATTTTTACACTCGTTGAATTTTAATGATAAATAAAATGAACTTAGTAGAACGTTTTTTAAGATATGTAAGTTTCGATACACAGTCGAACGAGAACAGTGGCGTAACTCCAAGTACGGCGAAACAGATGGTGTTTGCCCAGTATTTGAAGAGCGAGTTGGAAGCGCTGGGCTTGGAAGAAATCGAGTTGGATGAGCATGGTTATCTGTATGCCACACTTCCTGCCAATACCGATAAGGAAGTGCCTACCATCGGTTTCATTGCTCACATGGATACCAGTCCAGACATGAGTGGTGCCGGTGTCACTCCGCGCATCGTTCATGGTTATGATGGTTCGGATATTGTGCTTTGTGAAGAAGAAAACATCGTCCTGGCTCCATCGCAGTTCCCTGAATTGCTCGACCATCAGGGTGAAGATCTCATTGTGACCAACGGACAGACGTTGCTCGGTGCGGATGACAAGGCGGGTATTGCCGAAATCGTAACGGCTATCGTATACTTGCAACAGCATCCGGAAATCAAGCATGGAAAGATTCGCATCGGTTTCAATCCTGATGAAGAAATCGGTATGGGTGCACATAAGTTCGATGTGGAAAAGTTCGGTTGTGAGTGGGCCTATACCATGGACGGTGGTGAAGTGGGAGAGTTGGAGTTCGAAAACTTCAATGCGGCTGCTGCCAAGGTGATTGTGAAAGGTCGTAATGTGCATCCGGGTTATGCCAAGAACAAGATGGTGAATGCTATCCGGGTAGCCAACGAATTCATGAGTTTGCTTCCAGGCAATGAAACTCCGGAATGTACCGAAGGTTATGAAGGTTTTTATCACGTGGTAGGCATCGAAGGCTCGGTGGAAGAAGCAACTGTCAGCTATATCATCCGTGACCACGACCGTACCAAGTTCGAGGCTCGCAAGGAATGTATGCAGGCTTGGGGCGAAGCCATCAATGCCAAGTATGGTGCCGGTATCGTGAAGGTGGAATTGAAAGACCAGTATTATAATATGCGAATGCAGATTGAGCCTGTGATGCATATCATCGACATTGCCAAGAAAGCGATGGAAGAAGCTGGTGTTGCTCCTAAAGTAAAGGCTATCCGTGGAGGTACTGACGGTGCTCAGCTTTCGTTCAAGGGCTTGCCTTGTCCGAATATTTTTGCTGGTGGCTTGAACTTCCATGGACGCTATGAATTTGTGCCTATCCAGTCGATGGAAAAGGCCATGATGGTGGTGGTGAAGATTGCCGAACTTACAGCCAGATAATTTTTATAAGGCACGGATTACACGGATGAACACGGATGAATTTCTTAAGACATCCACTGAAAACCGTGAAATCCGTGTAATCCGTGCCTAAAAATAGATAACAATAACTTTTAAAATCAAATATCAAATGAAAACTACTCCGTTTACCGAAACACACATTGCTCTTGGAGCAAAGATGCATGAATTTGCAGGTTTTAACATGCCGATTGAATACTCAGGCATTATCGATGAACACATGACCGTTTGCAACGGTGTGGGTGTATTCGATGTTTCCCACATGGGTGAATTCTGGGTGAAGGGTCCTAACGCATTGGAATATTTGCAGCAAATAACTTCCAACAACGTGGCTATCCTTCCAGTCGGCAAGGCGCAATATACTTGTTTCCCGAATGAAGAAGGTGGTATCGTGGATGACTTGATTGTGTACCACTACGAAGACGAAAAGTATCTGTTGGTAGTCAATGCAGGTAATATCGATAAGGACTGGGCATGGTGTACTAGTCACAATACCGTAGGTGCTGAACTCGAAAACTCTTCAGACCGTATGGCTCAGTTGGCTATCCAGGGTCCAAAGGCTACTGAAGTGTTGCAACGCCTTACTCCGGTGAACTTGTCAGAAATCCCTTACTATGCATTTGCTGTAGGTGAATTTGCAGGTTGCCCGAATGTGATTCTTTCTAACACTGGTTACACTGGTGCCGGTGGTTTCGAACTTTATTTCTATCCGGAAGATGCTAGCAAGATTTGGGATGCTATCTTCGAAGCTGGTGCTCCTGAAGGTATCAAGCCGATTGGTCTCGGTGCTCGCGATACTCTCCGTTTGGAAATGGGCTTCTGCCTTTATGGCAATGACCTGAGTGATACAACTTCTCCACTCGAAGCAGGTCTCGGTTGGATTACCAAGTTTGCTGAAGGCAAGAACTTCACTGCCCGTGCTATCCTCGAAAAGCAGAAGGCAGAAGGTATCACCCGCAAGCTTACAGCTTTCGAAATGGTAGACCGTGGTATTCCACGTCATGGTTACAAGTTGGTGAATGCCGAAGGTGAAGAAATCGGTGAAGTAACCAGTGGTACCATGTCTCCAACTCGCAAGATAGGTATCGGTTTGGGTTATGTTGCAAAGGCTTATACAGCCCTCGATACTGAAATTTATATCGACGTGCGTGGACGCAAGCTGAAAGCGAAAGTTGTGAAGGCTCCGTTCCGCAAGTAAGTTTTGATTTATAGAGGTTGTCATTAAGACAACTAATGGAAGGAAGAATCTGAATACAAGCATGTGTATGTATTCAGATTCTTTGCTTCACAGAGAACGTATGTTGATGGTATGAAACGAAAAGGGAGAATCAGGAAGAAGTTGATGGTTGTGCTGGGGCTAGTAATGGCTCTGGTCATGGTCGGCTGTCAGTCTCCTGATGTAGTGATTGTTTATGACAACGATGTGCATTGTGCGGTAGACGGATATGCCGAGTTGGCTGCCGTTCGGAATGCTTGTCAGAAGGAGACACCTTACGTCACTACGGTTTCTTGTGGCGACTTCGTGCAAGGCGATGTCATAGGCTCGGTATCCCGAGGAGCAAGTATCGTGGATATCATGAATCGGGTAGGTTATGATGTCGTGACTTTGGGCAATCATGAATTCGATTTCGGGGTAACACATTTGTTTGCCTTGACGGATAGTTTGGAGGCTGAGGTGATAGATGCCAATTTCCGCGACTTGAAGAAAGACCGATTCCCTTTTTCACCTTACACCATCAAGCAATATGGCGATATAGATATTGCCTATCTAGGTCTCACTACACCTGCCACTCTTTCTTTGGTGGCATATACTACATTTATTGACGAAGCGGGAGATGTATGTTATGACTTCTGTCAAGAAGATTTCTATGAAAATGCCCAACGATTTGTTGATGAGGCTAGACGCGAAGGAGCTGATTATGTAGTTGTACTTTCGCATTTGGGCGATAGCGGCATGAGTGGGGTTAGCTCGGTAGAACTTATCCATCACACAACGGGCATCGATGTCGTGCTTGACGGACATGACCATCATGTTATTCCTGACACGACCATCTTCAATGGGGAAAATTGTCCGGTTCTTCTTTCTTCTACAGGATCTTCGTTCCGCAATATAGGGGTACTTACTTTATCTGCCAATGGAACGTTTACCTCGAAATTATTGCCCGTTGAGTCATCCGATACAGTAGACACGGAAGTGGATGCTTTTGTACATCAGGTGAAGGAACAAGTCTTGGCTCAAGGCGACAAGGTCATCGGGAAATCCGATATCCTTTTGGACATCATGGATGCAGAAGGCCGTCGGATAGTACGTAATCAGGAAGCTCCTATCGGTAATTTTTTTGCCGATGCATTGCGCCATGTGTCGGGTACCGATATCGCATTGGTCAATGGGGGAGGCATTCGTGCCAGTATCCCGAAGGGCGATATTACGTTCAATACACTGTTGGCCGTTTCTCCTTATCACAATGATATCTGTATGGCCACCATGAGTGGTAAGCAGATTATGGATGCCCTTGAGGTTTCTGCCCGTGCGCTTCCATCTGAGCATGGAGGATTCCTGCAAGTCAGCGGCATCCGTTTTCAGGTAGATACATCCATCGAAACCTCGGTGCAATTCGATGACAAAGGCCAGTTCACTCATGTGGATGGTACTCGTCGGGTGTCGCAAGTCGAGGTGTGGGACAAGGTGCAAGGCAAGTATTTGCCCATCATTCCTCAGCGAATCTATACGATAAGCAGTTTCGGTTATCTCATCGAGCAAGGAGGAGAGGCAGGCATCCTTCGGCGTTCCAAGCTGATAAAGAATAACATGGGTAAAGATGTAGACTTCCTTTCCATCTACATCAGGCAAATGTTGAACGGATGTATCGGTGAGGTTTATAATCAGGTGGAAGGACGTATACGGATTGGAAAGTGAATTATAGTGATTCTGACTTCAGACTTATTGATTGTGAATGAGTTGTGCTGAAGACAGGGTGGTCTCTGCCTTCAGCTTGGTTTCATTGCATTCAGTTTAAATATCAGCGCCATGTGGATGAATAGTCTCCGATATTGTGCTTTTTTTTCCATAAAAAAGAGAATTTTAACTACAAATATAATGAAATAGTAAATTACATTTGACCTTTTTAAGTAATTTTGTATTCGGTAATAATCTTTTGAATGGATAAAATGAGAACGGTAGTTAAATTGATTTTGGGAATTATCCTTTTGTCTGTTGGATTTTCCGCCTGTTCCTTGACTGATGTTTCCTATCGAGATTTATCGGATATTGTGGACAAGCGGTTGGGAATCTTGAAGGGCACTTTAGAGGAAGAGCAATTGATGGCTAGCTATCCCAATGCATTCGTTAATGTTTATGACAAGGCGATGGGACTGTTTATGGATATTGAAGCCGGAAGATGCGATGTGGCTTTGTTGGATGAAGAGATGGCCATTCGTGTCATGTCCCGCAATTCGGATTATGCTTGCTTGGACACTTGGGAAACGTCGGACAAAAAACTTTGGTACGTTCTCGTGCCTAAAAGCATGATGGACAAGGAAACTTGGAATGAAGTGACTGAAAGTGGTTGGTGGCAAGGATGGGTAAACCGTATTCATCGGAATTTGTTGTCGGATAATGCTTGGAAATTGATTGTAGGAGGGCTTTATACGACAGTCGTTATTTTCTTTTTTGGAGCGATATTGGCGCTCCTGTTGGCTGCATTGTTGACATATATGCATATCAACCATTGTTGGATGTGGTTTTATCATCCGTTGCATTGGTTTGTGTTTACTATACACGATATACCTTCGGTGGTCTTGATGATGTTTTTTTATTATGTCGTGTTTGCATCTGTTCCGTTCGTCAATGGTGTCTGTGTATCCATAATTGCGTTGGGAGTTTATTCTTCTGCGTCATTGACCAAGATTTTCACCATTCACATCGAACAGGTAGGGAAGGAACAGCGTGAGGTGGCTAAGATGTTGGGATTGACTTCCCCTCAAATCTATCGATATATTGTGCTTCCTCAGGCAATAAAAAGTATGTTGCCATTGGTGATTGGTGAATTGAAGCTGTTGCTCCGTTCCACTTCTTATGCAGGCTACATTGCTCAGAAAGATTTGGTAAAGGCAGTAGATGCAATCCGTGCCCAGACATTCGATGCTTTTGTGCCTTTATTGTTCATTAGTTTGCTTTATCTGGCATTGTCGTGGATGATTGTCCATTCAGTCAAAATGTTGTCTTCTAAATTTTTTCACTATGATTGAAGTTACGCATATTACTAAATCCTTTAAGGGAAAGAAAGCTTTGGATAGTGTATCCTTGCGTGTCGGGAGCAATGAAACTGTGTGTATCATAGGTTCCATGGGTAGTGGGAAAAGTACGTTGTTGCGTTGCATAGCTGGATTGGAATATCCAGAGCAGGGAATGGTGACTATAGATGGAAATCCTTTAAATCGAAAGAGTAAGGGAGGTTACAATCGTATTGGGATGGTGTTCCAAAATTTCAATCTGTTTCCTCATTTCAATGTGTTGCACAATCTGACGTTGGCTCCTGTCAAAGTGTTGGGTATCTCTCAGAAGGAAGCCGAAGAGTTGGCCTTTCAGCAATTAAATAAGGTAGGTTTGGGAAACAGGGCTACCCTTTTTCCACATGAACTCTCTGCTGGACAGAGACAACGTGTGGCCATTGCCCGTTGTTTGGTAATGAATCCCCGTGTGATGTTGTTTGATGAGCCTACTTCGGCACTCGATCCGATTGCTACAGCCGAGGTGATGGATGTCATGCGGAAATTGAAGAAAGAAATCCCGTTGGTTATCATTACCCACAAGATGAGCCTTGTTAAGGAGATAGCCGACCGTGTTGTTTTCATGTATAAAGGAAGAATCTGTGAAGAGGGTACAGTGGCTGAATTGCTGAATGCCCCTAAGCAAGCTGAAACTCGCAGTTTCTTGAGCTATCAAAAGAACATGATGTATCATATCGATTCTCTTCAATTTGACCGTCCGGAGTTGAATGCCCGTATCGAGTGTTATTGCAACCGTTTCGGGTTGGGAAGTCAAGCCTTCCATTTCGTTCAGTTGGTTGTAGAGGAATTATTGAACTTGCTCCCATTGGAAAAGGGAATCCAATTGGTGCTTTCCAAGTCGGATACTGAAGTACGAATGATGCTGGATGTAGTTTTGCCTCCTACGGATGTGATGTATTTGGATTCCAGTAAGGTCAAAGATGAGCTTAGCCTGAGTATCGTGGAAGGTCTCTGTGAAAAGATACAGGAAACGGTGGACGAGGATGGAAACAAACTCATTCATTTAGAATTGAATAAGGAGCGCTTGTTGATGGAGTAAAAGTTGGACGTAAGTGGCAGATATATATCATGAAAAAGAATAACAAGATGAAAATGAATAATTGGATAGGATGTTTGTTGCTGTGTCTATTATTTGTGGGATACAGCTCGGATAATGATGTCGATGGAAAAGAAACCTATACGGGTATTCCGTTGGTCATATTGGATGTCGATATACCTTCGTCTACCGATGACTTGTTTGCTTTGCAGATGCTTTATCGCTATGCGGATGAAGGAAAATGCAAGTTGTTGGGAGTGGTGGTCGACCGTGTAGGGCAAGCCGGTGCCGAGGTGGTGGATATCATGAATACTTATTATGGTTATTCGGATTTGCCAATCGGATTGGTACGTCAAGGCATTGAAGCTCCTTCGGTGTGGATTGATTATAGTCCATTAGCTACTCACCGGACTTCGGACGGACAACTGATGTTTCGACGTACTCATAGCGATTATTCCGCTTTGCCCGAAGGTTGGAAACTCTATCGCCGATTGTTGGCTGCCCAACCTGATTATTCAGTCTCCATTTGTTCAGTCGGCTTTGTTACCGCCTTGGCTCAGCTGTTGGAATCCGGAGCCGATGAGTATTCTCCGTTGAATGGCGTGGAATTGGTACAACGCAAGGTGAAAGCAATGTATGTCATGGGAGGAGTATTCGGGCAGGCAGTAGAGCCTGATTATAATTTCGGACAAGGCATCGATTTTGCGCAAACGTTCTTTCAACTTTGGCCAAAGAACGTTGATGTGATTTTTTCGCCAGGTGAGGTAGGGGATGGCATCGAATATCCCGAAGCACAGGTGTTGGAAGACTTTGCGTGGGATGCATATCACCCTATCCGGCAAGTCTATGAGAACTATAATTGCAATACAGGGCAAAAGATGTGGGATCCTTTGGCGGTGATACACGCCGTGGAAGGTGATGGCTTGTTTGCTTTATCCGAATGGGGATATGTGGAAATCACTCCTCAAGCCGAAACCATCTTTACTTCTTCGACCACCGGAAATTGCCGTTATCAGTTGCCGGGCTCAGCAGAATGGAATCAGCAGATGTTGCAGAAGATAAGGAAAACAAGTTCAAAGTTCAACAAATAGTGCCGTTGTTCAAATCTTTTTCCTATCTTTGCGACAAGCATGTATCTACAAAAATGATAAATTATGAATGATATGAGAGAACTCAATGAAAAAGAATTGTTGGATGTATCGGGTGGTATTAATAGTGATTATGCTGATGTAACGCTACAAATAAATGAACCTCCTAAAAGTTGCAACAACCATAAGAAGAAAAAGGATTGTGAGCAGGATGTTGCTTGTGTTTGGAGTGAGCGACAGACTTGTTCCTCAAAGTAATCCTCTGCTATTTTCATTCATTAAGCTTGTATTTCCCATATTATGAGTATTTTTGTATGCATGTATAAGTATATCCCAAGATTTAGGATTTACATTTCATAATATGATATATAAATACCAAGCAACAGTAAGAATATCACAAGGTATGGGAAATAGATATAATCCGATAAACATAACCTTAGGGAAGTATAATTCCAAGCTTAACCAACAAGAAGAAAATGAAAGCAAAGTATGACCTCAGAGTGTTGCCCAACTTGCAGGGCAAGGAGGGAGAGCAGGAACTTTATCCTCAATTGGTGATTTCGGGTACCAAGACCATGAAGGATTTGATGGAGCGGGCTTCGCATCATACGGGGTTCAATCCTGCCATCGTACAGGGAGTTGTCATGTTTCTGGAAGATACCATAGCGGAGTATCTTGCAGAAGGGTATCACGTGAAGTTGGGCGAAATCGGAACTTTCTCGGCTAGCCTCACCAGCCGAAAGGTGAAAGAAAAGGACGAAATACGCTCCAAGTCCATCCGTTTCAACAATGTGAACTTCAAGGCAAGCAAGACCTTGCGGAAAAAGATAGGCATGCAAATGAAATTGGAAAGAGTGGAGCCTCATCGTGCATTCCAGACTTCATCCGATGAATACACACCGGAAGAGCGCTTCCAACTATTGATTGCTCATTTGAAGGAAAACGGTTTCATTACCTGCAAGAAATATGCCGAGCTAACCGGCTTGCTGAAAAACAAGGCTTCCGCTGAACTCCGCCAATGGTATATGGAGGAGAAAATCAAGCGCGAAGGAAGAGTTCCACATGTATTCTATCGGCTTGTTCAAGAGTAAAAAGGGATTATGACAAGCTATCCCATTCTACCTTTGCCCAGAAAATGGTAGGGGTTATTTCATAACCGCCCAACGACATAGCTGGCAATCCGTTTATGTCCAAACGTTCTACCGCCTTGTTCATACTGTCCAACACTTCCTTCACTCCCTCCATCGGTAAGTTCTTCTTGACCGACATAAGGAACAGCTTGCGGTTTTGCGTTTCATACCATTCGGCCAATAGGCGGATGGCTTTTTCCATGCTTTCGTGTATGGCTGTAGCTGCCAATGCCTCTATTACCTTGGCAGCTTGAGGCGAAGGACTGATGGCTATGCGAATGCGGTACATTTTCAGTTCCCCTTTCTCCATCGCCTTATAAAGCTTGAAGAACTGTTCCTTGCAATGGACACAATGCAAGCTGATGGCGAGGAACAATTCCTCTTTTCCTTCCGGATTCATCACCCACACATCAGGCACTTCGGACGCATCGACCTTTTTGCCCGAACGGAGGATTTCTTCGCGAAGCACGGGATTGTGCATCAACCGGAGTACTGTACCGTCCATTGGGGGGTGCTGGACAATCTTATAATGATTGAAAGCCATGTCCAACAAATAAACGGCCAACAGATAGAATGAAGGCAAGGCAACAAGAGATTGCACCGAAAAGGTTTCCCATGAGCAGAAGTCCCCGGTCATGACTACGATAGCTGACAAAATGACCATCAGCTGTACCACCATGCAATTCTTGCACCAGGCATGAAGTACGAATGCCTGATGGGCAATGCTCCATACAGGCATCAGCAATGCAACGATGGCTATCCAATTCCACACGTGCATCCATGCAGGAATGAACAAGGTGGGTAGTAACGACACACCGAAATATGCCACGCCTATCACACTCAAACTATAACCGAAAAGCTTGCCGGCCGGTGATTCTGTCACCACGCTACAACTACCAGCACACTCGCCCACAGCCGAGCGGTAACTGAAATAGAAGCCCATAGCATTGAACAGGACAAGCAACAATCGGGAAAGGCTGAACGGCTCCCATAAGAAGCAAAGCGAGGTAAGCACGACACCTGCCAATGTAGCCCATGGTAAGCCATACACAAAACATTCCTTCAACTTGTGCCAGACATAATGAGGTTCCTTGGCATGGGAGGCATCGCAAAGCAAGGCATAACCGTCCCATTGTTCGAGAAAAGCAGGTATGTCTTTCGGAGGACGAGTGAATGCCGTCATTCCTTCCTTCGTTTGACACACAAACGGATAATCCAAAGCATCTATGGATTTCGCTTCGGACAGGATGGGAGTTACTTTTACGCCATAGTGCTCCAACAGCTTCTTGATACCCCACAACGAATGGTTCTTTTCTTGTGCTAAGAACAGGTCACGGGTATAGTCGAAGCTGCACTTCACGTCCAAGGTTTTCAATATGTAGAAGAAATTTTTCATTACTATTTGAAGATAGCCATTAGCTTCTACAAATATTACGTTGCCATTTGCTTACCGGTAGCCTCGGGCTTTTCCTGACAAGACGAAGATGCTGTATTCCATTCACAATGTTCATTCTTCTTACAGCTTTTTTCTTTCTTGGATCTGCTACAAGGCACCGGACCGAAATCAGGCAGTCTCATACCCATCATATCACCACCCGTTACATTCAACAATTCGTCTTCGGACAAGGTTTTCTTTTTGCTCGATTGATTCTCTTTCATACCTATATATTATATTGAATACATGAATGCGCAAATGTAGCCTTTTTTTTAGAAAACAGCAATTATTCCGTTTATTTTCCTTGAGTAAGAGCTTGACATAAAATTATACATGTGTAATGAAGCCATACTGAAGGCAGAAACCACCTTGCCTTCAGCACAACTCATTCACAATCAAAAGGTCTGAAGGCTGAAAGCAGGATTTGTTTTTTTTATACTGGATAGGGAGTTTCTATGACAAGCTATTATATATTGATTGGTGTGAGAAAAATTAACCAAATAATATAGTCTTTTTCTCAAAAAAAGACTATATTTGTGCATTCAACGATTTAATCTAATCTGAATTATGGAAGAAAATCAGTCCAACAAGAAGAAACTCCTTTCCGAAGAAGAATTGCTGAAAGTGACGGGAGGGGATGATTTGGGAAGTGGAGCTCCGCTGACGGAAAGTGATGTGCAGGCTTGTCATGAACGGAAGAAGAAAAAGCAATGTACTTTCATGGATTTTGATAAGTGTAAGTGGGATGGTACTTCCGGAAAGTGTGTGGAAAAGTAATTTAAACCATAAGATTTATGAACGACAATAAGATGAACAAGAGGAAAGCCCTTTCAGAAGACGAATTGTTGAAGGTAAGTGGTGGACATGGCATGTGTCCGATGCCTCCATGTAAGGATGTCAAGAAGCAAAAGAATTGTGAGAATAGAGGTGATGAATGTGAATGGGATACGGTAACTTCAACCTGTATGGCAAAAGAAATGTCAGTCAGCAAGTAGATGGCTGCGTGAAAATTTTAATCAGGTACGATTATGAAAAAAGAAAATTCAAACAAGAAAAAAGTGCTTTCCGAAGACGAATTGCTGGAAGTAACGGGTGGTAATGGTGATTTTGGTATAACCATTACATGTAAGAATAAGAAGAATCAGGAAGCATGCGAGAATTTTGGATGCGAGTGGAACAAGGAAACTGAAAAATGTATAGGTGATAAAAAGATAACCTATTGAATCTCTTTAACGTTTGTCCTGTCCTCCTTCCTCGGAAGGAGGACAGGACATTTTGCTATCAAATAAACAAATACTTCAGGATGAACAGCACCGCCAGAATATACATGGCCGGAGTGAGTTTCTTGAAATTCCCGCAAAGCACATTCATCAGCACATAACAGATGACGCTGAGCAGAATACCATCGGAGATGGAGTAAGCCAACGGAATGGTAATGATACACACAAAGGCAGGAATGGATTCCGTATAGTCGCTGAAGTCAATCCGACGCACAGGCTCCAACATGAACAGACCGACAATAATCAGTACCGGTGCTGTAGCTGCCGATGGGATGGACAGGAAGAGTGGTGACAGAAACAAGGAAATGATGAAGCAACAAACCACCACAAAGGCGGTGAGTCCCGAACGTCCACCGATAGCCACTCCTGAAGCGCTTTCTACGTAAGTCGTCGTGGTACAAGTACCTAGACAAGCCCCTGCCGTAGTGGCAATGGCATCTGCCATAAATGCCTCGTTGATACGGCTGATGCTACCATCCTTGTTAATCATCCCCGATTTGGTACATACCCCGACTAGCGAACCTACCGTATCGAACAAGTCCATGAACAACATGGTGAATACCACTATCAGCATATCCATCGTAAAGATATTATCCCACTGGAATTGACAGAAAATGTCCGCAATGGATTGAGGTTGTGAGAATACTCCCTTGAATTCAGTGATCCCCATCGGGATGCCAATGAGTGTTGTCGCCATGATGCCGATAAGCATGGCACCTGGCACGTTCTTGGCATAGAGGAATCCCGTGATGATAAGTCCCACCATGGCTAGCAAAGCAGGCCCGGTTGTGATATCACCCAATACAATCAGGGTAGCATCACTATTGACCACTACTCCGGCATTCTGTAAACCGATGAAGGCAATGAATAAACCGATACCTGCACCGATGGCATAACGCAGGTTGAGCGGAATGGCATTGACGATGGCTTCGCGCATTTTCGTCACCGTAAGCAGGATGAAGATTAAGCCCTCAATCAGTACGGCGGTAAGTGCGAATTGCCAAGGATAACCCATCCCCAGACAAACCGTATAGACAAAGAAGGCATTCAGTCCCATACCGGGAGCAAGACCGAAAGGAAGTTTGGCCCAAAAAGCCATGGTGAGCGTACCGATGACAGCAGCCAAGGCGGTAGCAGTAAAGGCAGCTCCGGCAGGCATACCGTCGAGCACACTGAACATGGCTGGATTGACCGCCAAGATGTACGACATGGTGAGGAAAGTCGTAATACCCGCAAAGATTTCCGTGCGGATGGTCGTTTCTTTGGGATTGAACCCGAACAATTTGGTTAACATAGGCATTCGTATGATAAGTTTTTCAACAATAATATCAAAAACGTTCTTTTGCAAATATATGAAAAAAATTGAATAAATGTTGTTTTGTTTATATTTATTGCCTACATTTGTCTCATTGTTAATCTTGAAAATGTATGGTTATGAAAGATGAACGAAACAATAGGAAAAAATCTCTTTCCGATGAAGAACTACTGAAGGTGAGTGGAGGTCATGGCCAGTTACCTGACCTGCCCTGTAGCACATTCAAGAAGCAGAAGAACTGCGAGGGATGGGATGGCACATGTGTGTGGGACGAGGCTACCTCGACTTGTAAGGATAAACCGGCTACAGCCGGAAAACAAATTTCTACGTAAAACTTTAAATGAAGTATAGGATGAAAAAGGAAGATATTAAAAAGAAGAAAGCCTTGACCGAAGACGAGTTGCTGAAAGTGTCAGGAGGCATGAGGCCGGCTACTGGGGATAATGGTGCGTGTCCGGGCATTAAGGAGAAAGACGAGTGCAAAAAACATGAGGACGGATGTGTATGGTCGGCTGGACGTTGTTATAAAGACAGATAGCTTCGTAATTTCGAATTAAGTATAAAAACAGGTTTCGCAAGTTTTACACGGGGATATTGAGACACGGATAGTTATATGCCGGTGAAACTTGTGAAGCTTGTTTTGCAGCCTTTGTTGGTTCTGCGTCAATTTAGGGGCAGCAAAATGTTTTAGTGATTTCACATGGAACGAAGCCACCGGTAAGTGTGAAGGGGAAGGAAGAGTCGGCTATTGATTACTCCTCTTCCACGAAATGAGCGAACACCTGCATCTTCACAAAGCGAGGTTTGGCTTGTGACCATAGATTCTCTGCCAATTGAACTGCCTCGTGATTGGAACCCACTATCTTGCAAGTCATGCGCTCTATGCTGGTGTCTTCTGCTATGCTTTGGATGAAGCGATAGAGAGGGAGGATGAAACAGCCATTATGCTGATATTTTTTCAAGGCAAGGTTGCCTGAAAACAAAATACTGTTGCCGAACCGTTGACTGAAGACAAAAGTCATCGGTTCGTTTTCTTTATAGGTAATGAAGCTCAACGGCTCGTATCGGTCGGGGATGAACGGCCAGATGTCGCTTGCCACTTGATAGTTTTCTTCATCTGTCTCATAGTATAGAGCCTTAAGGTTTTCCAATACCTCGTCAGGACATTCATCGAAGTGAGCAGTTACGGCTCCTTTGGCTTCCCACCGTTCGGTCATGAGTTGCATTCGTTGCATCGTCTTTTGCCATTCGGGGCTTTGGAAAAAGCTATGGTCTTCGAAAATGAAGAGTCGGGTAGGGACGCACGGTGTCATTCCTCGCTCATGTACATAGCGGTCGAGAAATCTGTGGGTGTAATCATTGTTGTACGTGAGATATACCATGAAATCCACTCGCTGATCCTTGCAATAGAGGGCGGCAGCATCGAGCAAAGCACGCGAAAGACCTTGATTTCGACGATGAGGAAGAACATAGATATGGCGCACTGCCCATCGTTTCTCTTTCGGGGCAATGAACAAGTATCCATCCTCGGGATGACCGAAGACAATGCTTTGTTTTCCTCCTGTCAAGTCAAGGTAGAAATCCACATTCAGGTCGTCCGTATCTCGGTGGATGGCTGTATGAGGAAGGATGGTATAGCGATTTGTTTCCATGTTCTTGTTTTTTTTTGTCACAAAGATAGTGATTATTCCTAAAAAAGTTTACCTTTGTCATCAGAAATAAATCTATGAAAAGAAAACACCTTATATTAGCCACTGTGTGCTTGGTCATGACATCATGCAGCACCAATAGTCAGCAAGCTACCACTTCGCAAGAGCCGGTAACTACACCGGTTGATGTGCAGGAAGAAGTGGTGTCTGAAGTCAAGCCCGAAGTGAAAGAACTTCCAAGCAATAGCCTGACCGCTACCGGAAAAGTAAAAGCAGCCAATTATACCGACCTGTATTTCCGTTCGCAAGAACAGATAGCCCATGTCTATGTGAAGAACGGGGCTAGAGTAGGCAAGGGACAGAAGTTGGCGGATTTGGAAGTGTTTGCCTTGAACAGCCAGTTGCGTCAAGCCGAAATCAGCCTTGAACAAGCCAAACTTGAACTTCAGGATATTCTGATAGGGCAAGGATATGACCCTGACCATTTGGATAAGGTACCTGCCGACATGATGAAACTTGCCAAGGTGAAGAGCGGTTACGAACAAGCTGCTCTTCAGAAGGAAAATGCTTTGAGAGAAATAGAAAATGCTACATTGGTCGCTCCTTTCGATGGGGTGATAGCCAACCTCACCGCCAAGCCTCATCACATGGCAGGCAGCAGTGAGCCTTTTTGCCGTATCATCCAGACAAGCAACATGGAAGTGGAATTCCAGGTGTTGGAGAACGAACTTCACCTCATCAAGATGGGACAAAAGGTAGAAATCGTTCCGCAAGCTACCACGGTAGGAGTGCAACAGGGGGAAATCTGTAGCATGAACCCTTTGGTAGATGAAAAGGGATTGATTCAGGTTCGTGCCCGGGTGAAAGGAAACGTCGGCTTGATGGAAGGCATGAATGTTACTGTAAGAATCCAATCATAACTTATAACTCAACCTCATGGGAAACAAACTTTTCCGCCAACAGGCGATGGATACATTGGAGTCTCCGGATAAAATCAGTGACTATATCCGGGTGACAGGACCTTCGTTTTATCTTTGGTTGACAAGCATCCTGCTATGTGTCGTTGCTGCCTGTGTCTGGGCATTCAATAGCACCATCAGCGATTTTGTGAAAATCAATGGCATAGCCTTCCCTCATCAGGAAATCATGCATGTATCTGCTTCGCTCGACGGGCGGATTACGGAAGTCTTCGTCCAGAAAGGCGATGAAGTAAAGAAGGGAGACATCTTGTTCCGTTATACATCGGAAGATGCTGTTCGCGAATTGAGAAGCACTCATTCGGGTGTTGTGCTTTCTCACAAGGTGCAGCAGGAATCGTTCAGTGCATTGGAGCCTTGTGTTTATCTGCTTCCACACGACCAAGTGAACCAATTGAAGGAAATGATTGCTTTTGTGACTTATGCCGACTTGCGCAAACTGAAAGTGGGGATGGAAGTACAAGCCACCCCAAGCGATTTGAAGCGGGAGGAAGTGGGCTATATGTATGGACGCATTACCGCCATCAACGAACTTCCTACATCATCCAAGGAAGCGCAAAACTTGTTCAAATTGGAAGAATTTACATCGGCGGTATTTCCATCGGAAGCAGCCTTTATGGTACAAATTAAGCTGGAAGATCATCCATCGGACAAGAGCAAAATCCGTTGGTCGCATCAATCGGGAGAAAACATCAATATGAAGATAGGTACGTTTTGCAGCTTGCAGATTGTGACACGCAATCGTCCTGTGTTCGACTTGTTGTTTAACCGGCAATCCAAATAAAGCGAAGTATGGGAAAAGTCAAGAATGTACCGGTCATCATGCAGATGGAGATGGTGGAGTGCGGAGCCGCTTCGCTGGGGATGGTACTGGCTTATCATAAGAAGTGGTTGCCGTTGGAACAGCTACGAAAGGATTGTGGCGTATCGCGTGACGGTTGTTCTGCCAAGCAATTGCTTCTGGCTGGACGAAGCTACGGCATGGAAGCCAATGCCTATAAGCTGGATGAGGACGAGCTGCAAGGAGAAACTCCTGCCATCATCCATTGGAACTTCAACCACTTTGTAGTATACAAGGGGAAAAGGGGGAATACCCATTACTTGAATGACCCGGGGCGAGGAAAGGTCAAAGTTACTCAAGAAGAATTCGACAGGGCCTTTACAGGCATTGCCTTGGTGTTTGAGCCTACAAAATCTTTTCAGCCGGGAGGTTCGCGTGCTTCCATTTTGGGCTTTGTGAAGCGAAGACTGAAGAATACCCGGGCGGCTGCTTTCTTTATCTTTGTGACCGGCTTGTTGGCGGCAATCGTTGGGATAGCCACTCCGTTGTTCTCGCAAATATTCATGGACGATATCTTGAGCGGCAAGAATCCGGATTGGTTCAAGCCCTTCATGGCAGCTTTCGTGGCGGTGATAGGAGTGAATGTATTGACCGAATGGTTGAAAGGTATTTATAGCCGGAAGTACAATGCGGCCATGGCTCTTGAAGCCAACAGCAACTTCTTCTGGCATCTGCTGCGGTTGCCGATGGACTTCTTCTCCCAACGCTATGTGGGTGATTTGATTCTCCGGCAGAAATCCAATCAGAACATTGCAGCTACATTGGTGCAGCAGTTGGCTCCATTGGCCATTCAAATGATGTTGTTGGTGCTGTATCTCACTTTCATGCTCCGCTATAGTGTTTGGCTGACATTGATAGGCTTGGGTGCCATGTTGCTGAATATTGGGTTGGCCAGTTATATATCAACAAAGCGAGTAGATGTGACCCGTGTCTTTGAAAGGGACATGGGAAAGTACTATGGGGTAACGATGTCATGCCTGGACAATATCGAAACCATCAAGGCGGCCGGTGCCGAAAACGGTTTCTTCAATCATTGGGTGGGTTACTTTACCAATATGCACAATTCGGAAGCCCGTGCCGACCGTCGCGACCAACTTTATGGCATTTGGCCGGAGTTGTTGCAAGCCTTGACGGGTAATGCCATCCTGCTATTGGGAGCCTATATGATTATGGACGGCCAGTTTACCATCGGTATGCTGTTGGCATTCCAAGGATTTATGACGGGATTTACGGCTCCTGCCCAACAGTTGTTCTCGGCAACGGAAATGATGATAGAGATGCGTACTCAGATGGAACGTGTGGAAGACGTGCTGAAATATCCGGTGCAACAACAGAGTACGGAAGCAAGACAGGACGGAAGTGGAAAATTGCGTGGACGTATCGAGTTGAAGAATGTATCCTTTGGCTACAACAGCTTCTCCCAACCGCAAATCAAGAATTTCTCCATGACGGTAGAACCGGGCAAGAGTGTGGCATTTGTGGGCACATCGGGATGCGGTAAAAGTACATTAGCCAAGTTGATTACGGGTTTGTATCAACCTTGGGAAGGTGAAATTCTGTTCGACGGAAGATACCGCCAAGAAATCAATGACGATGAATTCACGAATTCGATAGCCATGATTGACCAGAATGTGGTGATGTTTGACGATACCATCATGGCCAACATCAAGATGTGGGATTCCTCCATCGAAGATTTTGCCATGGTATTGGCTTGTCGGGATGCCCAGATACGGGAAGATGTGGTGTCGCGTCCGGAAGGTTTCAATACCCGTTTGGTGAAGGGCGGAAAGAACTTTTCGGGAGGTCAGTTGCAGCGTATTGAGATAGCTGCAGCCTTGGCACGCGAGCCGGTCATCCTCATCATGGATGAAGCAACCAGTGCCTTGGATGCAGAAACCGAAAAACGTATCATGGACTCCATCCGCATGATGGGGGTGACGTTGATAGTGATAGCCCACCGACTTAGTACCATCCGCGATTGTGATGAAATTGTGGTATTGGAAAAGGGTGAAGTGGTAGAAAGAGGAACTCATCAGGAGTTGTTGGAGAAGGATGGCGTGTATAAACAATTGGTGGCATGTGATTAAGTTATGTTATTCAAGGAGCAAATAGACAAAAGACTGGAGCAAGAGCAGCAGCACTTGCATGAGGCGGTCGGGCAGTTTGTGGAGGAAGTGGGCTTGCAGTCGGCCTTGAAGGGCAAAGCGGCTTCCGGAAGTCATGCGGTGAGGGAGGTGCTTGCCGCACTGGACATCGTGGATGACTTCGAGTTGGACGAAGAGAATCCTTTCCTCACGATGGAAGAGCAGTTGGCTCAGATTCTGAATCCGAGGGGAATCATGTACCGCCGGGTGGAGCTGAAAGGCAAGTGGTGGAAGATGGCTGTAGGGCCGATGTTGGGCTATGACCGGGAAGGCAAATGGGTAGCCTTGATACCGACGCGTATGAAAGCCTCCTATACCTATATTAATAAGGAAGGTCTTCGAGTGGAGGTGACTTCCAAACGCATGAAAAAGGACTTGAAACCCGAAGCCCTCTGTTTCTATCCGGCATTGCCCATGCGGAAAATAGGAATGGGCGATTTGCTCGCATTCATGGCCAAGTCGTTCAATGCAAAAGACATTGTCCGGTTGTTTCTTGTTTCCGGCT
Source organism: Bacteroides sp. (assembly GCA_017466635.1). Classification (GTDB taxonomy): domain Bacteria; phylum Bacteroidota; class Bacteroidia; order Bacteroidales; family Bacteroidaceae; genus Phocaeicola. The sequence continues at coordinate 35,125 of JAFTTU010000050.1, read as the reverse complement.
TGATTGCGGTCATGGGGATGTTGGTTCCTTACGTGAACAAACAGATGTTCGATACCGTGATACCGAGCGGTACGAAAAGCGATATCCTTCCGGTGGCGGCATTGCTGATAGGGGCGACCATCGGTGACATTCTCTTCAATTTGATACGTGACTGGATGTTGAAGCGTCTGAAGGAATTGGTCAGTGTGCGGATAGAACCTGCCGTCATGGCACGTACATTCTTGCTCAAGGCAAAGTTTTTCATGAAGTATGCATCGGGTGAACTGAACGAGCGCATTATGAGTGTAGGCCGTTTGTGCGACTTGGCGAACGATATGTTGGTAAGTACTTCCATTACAGCTGTATTTTCCATCGTATATGTCTTTCAGATGAAGAGTTATGCCCAATCCTTGATGATGCCGGGGATGACCATCATCTTCGGGCAATTCTTGTTGACACTGGCGATGCTTTGGTTTCAACGGAAGCAGGACAAGCAGATTATCGCTGTTTCTGCCAAGTTGACTTCCCTGATATTCGACCTCATCAACGGTGTGCAGAAAATCAAGCTGACAGGCTCTGAAAAGCGTGCCTTTACCCGATGGTTGCAGACGTATCGGGAGAATGCCCGCCTGGAATTCAATCCTCCTTTGTTGCTGAAACTTTCGGGTGCCTTGATGGTATTGCTTAACTTGGGTGGGATGGCATACATTTACTTTACGGCCGTAAAGAGTCAGGTTTCTCCTTCCGACTTCATCGCTTTTACGGCTGCATACGGAATGGTAAGTGGTGCATTTACCGCCTTGATTGGGATTGCTCCCCAACTCTCGCGCATGGAGCCTTTGTTGAAACAGGCCAAGCCTATCATGGAAGCTGTGCCCGAAGTGGATGAAAAATCCAAACAGGTGCAGTTCTTGAGTGGGGCCATCGAAATCAGCCATTTGTCTTTCCGCTATTCGGAAGATACGCCTTGGATTCTGGATGATGTATCACTGAAATTCCATCCGGGAGAATATGTGGCAATCGTAGGAAAATCCGGTTGTGGGAAAAGTACCTTGATGCGCTTGATGTTGGGCTTCGAGACGCCGCAAATGGGAGCCGTTTATTACGACGACTATGATTTGAATGAGGTAGACAAGAGCAGCTTGCGCCAGAAAATAGGTACATGTTTGCAGAGTGGAAGCCTTTTCCCGGGTGATGTGTTCAGTAATATTACCATTACCGCACCATGGAGTTCACGGGATGATGCATGGGAAGCCGCTCGTTTGGCAGGTATCGACAAGGATATCGAAGCTCTTCCGATGGGAATGAACACCCTTGTCAGCGAAGGTGGAGGCGGTTTCAGTGGTGGACAGAAACAACGTTTGCTCATCGCCCGTGCCTTGCTCAACAAGCCTTCCATCCTGTTCTTCGATGAGGCTACCAGTGCCTTGGACAATGTCAGTCAGAAGATGGTGTCCGACAATCTGGACAAGATGGGATGTACCCGTGTAGTCATTGCCCATCGTCTCAGCACCATCCGTCATTGCGACCGCATCATTGTGCTCGACAAAGGACGCATTGCCGAAGAAGGGACTTACGAGGCGTTGAAGGAAAAAGGCGGGCTTTTTGCGGAGATGATTAAGAGACAAGAGATATAGGGAAATTTTTTCCATCGGGACAAGCCGATTGGGGCTAAACTGACGGGATATCATTTATATTGGCGAAACTTAAAGAATAAAAATATGTTATTGGGCTTAAGTCTGGCGGCATGGTTTGTCGTGTTCGTCGTTTTATTGGTTTTCGTGCTACAAGTTTGCACAAAGTTACCTTCTGATCTGGTCTTTTTGGGAGGTATGGGATTGTTGTTGGTTAGCGGTGTTATTCCTGCCGGTGCAGTATTGGGTAGTTTTTCATCTTCTACCGTTGTACTCATTGGTGCCTTGTTTGTGGTGATTTCAGGATTGGTGCATACTGGATTCCTGCAGTGGGTGGTGCGTTATTGTCTGGGTTCTCCCAAAACCTATCATAAAGCCGTCATCCGTTTGATGCTTCCGGTTGCTGCCCTTAGTTCCTTCTTGAACAATACTGCAGTGGTAGCTTTGTTTACGGGAGTGGTTCGACTATGGGCCAAGAAGTTGGGTCTCGCTCCTTCAAAATTATTGATACCTTTGAGTTATGCTTCGGGCATGGGTGGCATCTGTACTTTGATTGGTACTCCTCCTAATCTGCTTATATCAGGTTTCTATACCAAGGAAACAGGAATAGCCTTGAGTATTTTTACTCCTACATTGGCGGGCCTTTTCTGTTTGGTGGTCGGTGTATTGTCGGTTTTAGCTTTGAGCCGTTTGCTTCCCGAACGTGTTTCGCCTGAAGATGCCTTGCAAGGCACATCCACTTATACGGTTGAGCTAATGGTACCCACCATGTCTTCTTTGGTAGGACAGACCATCAAGGAAGCCGGATTGCATCAAGTGGACGGAGGTCACTTGATTGAAATCATCCGTTTGGACAAGGAAGTGATTACGGCAGTGGACGATGAAGAATTCATTTTTGGAGGTGACCGTTTGATATTTTCCGGCAATGTGGAAAAGATTTTGGAAATACGTGACACTTATCAGTTGGTAAATGCCACTCACCATGTGTTCTCGCTGGACGAAGTGGAGAAGGACCGTAAATTGCGTATGGCAACTGTCGGTTTCAAGAGTTCTTTCATTGGGCGTAGAATGAGTGACACTGCTTTTGAAGAAGATAACAACTTGGTGTTAGTGGCCATTGCTCGCGAGGGAGATGTGGTGAAAGGCAGTCCCCGTGAGGTGGAACTAAAGGCAGGTGACACCTTGTTGATGGAATGCCCTCAGCGTTTTCACATGGATAGGCAGTCTAAATACGATTTGATGGAGATGGCTTCCGAGAGTCTGTACAAACCTGACAAACGTACACTTTACTCTTCGCTAATCATGATTGCCATGGTGGCAGTGTCTTCGTTAGGCTATCTAACTTTATTGCAAGCTGCTTTCATTGCCGCCTTCGCCATGATTATTTGTCGTTTCTGTACCATTGAACAAGCTCGTGATAGTATTGACTGGAGTTTGTTGATGATTTTTGCCGGAAGCATCAGTCTGGGGACGGCCATTCAGGATACAGGTATTGCCGAATGGATTTCACAAGGCATTTTGGTGCTTTGTGACGGTAGTCCGATAGTGGCATTGGCAGGCATTTGTTTGGTGGGAACCTTCATCACAGAGTTTACCAGCAATACGGCTACGGCGGCCATATTCTTTCCGATAGCCTATCAGACAGCCGTCAATATGGATGTCAGTCCATTGACATTCTGTGTGGCGCTGATGATATCTGTATCGTCCAGTTTTGCTACACCTATTGGATCACCTACGCACATGATTGTCTATGGTCCGGGCGGTTATCGTTTTACCGACTTTGCCCGTATCGGTATCCCGATGAATTTCATCATTTGGATAGCCAATTTGTTTATAACCTTGTTGCTTTTTCCATTATGATAAATTCTCTTTAATGGGACGGTTTTGTTTTACTAACGTAAATATTGGTATTTATATTTTGGTTTACAAATGCATATTTCAGTAAATTTATATGTTTTGTAGGATGAAATGTAGATTCCTATTCCTTGAAAATATGGATGATTCTTGCTATTCTTGCATTCAAGAATTTTGAAAAGTTACGTCAGGAAATCTAAATGTTTTTATTTTATTATATTGATGAAGAAAAAACAAATAATTAGAAATAAGAATGTTTATAAACAAAAAATATGACATTTGTAGAAAAGTACAAACGTGTTAATAGTTAAAAGATAAAGAAAATGCTTCGAATTATTGCCAACAGATTGGAATCTGTGATATATCAACATTTGAATCAATGCGGATTGATGTTCCGTCTATTCTCACGTGTCAAGACTATAAGCTCCCTGCATCATAAAATGCAAATTAAGGGGGAGGGTTATAGAGCTGGAAAAATTAAAATTCAAGATATGATAGGTTTACGTATCGTTCTTTATTTCCAGGATGATGTGGATGCTTTAGCTTTTTTCTATAGTTGTGGAGATGTGGTCAGGAGTTCTGTAGACGAATTAGATTCTTCCACTTTCCGTCCCCAGCGTCTGAACTTGACTTGCAACTTGCCAGCTGAGTTTATAGAAGATTTCCGCAAAGCTATTCCGGAAGAGTTTTCTGACTATATAGACAATACATATGAAATCCAAATCCGTACCATATTTTCTGAAGGATGGCACGAAGTGGAACATGACCTTCGTTATAAGTGTAAGGAAGATTGGGACGGCTGTGAATCCTATTCTCGTGTATTGAATGGCGTGATTGCCACATTGGAAACAGCAGAATGGAATATGAAATCCTTATTCGATCAAATGGCGCGTGTTAATTTCCAAAATAAGAATTATCGGGCTATGATACGTAATAAGATGCGTTTACGCATCAAGGGGGAAGACTTGTCTGCTTATATTCAAGAATTTCTTCATCAGCATCCTCATGTAGCAGAAAATATTTTGAATACTGATCGTTTTGTCATTATTCTGACATTACTCAATCATCAGAAGTCGATTGAATTGACATTCGACAATTTATTATTCTTGATGAACCGAATTGAAATAAATAATCAAGAATTAAGAGAGATGGAGTCGGACTGTACTCGAAAAATTTTAGATGATTTTTTTGCATAAAGTGCATGTGCTTGGGAAATAATGAATTATTTCTCAATAAAAATAGGATTTAAGGGAAAAACTGTAATTTTGCAATTTGTAAAATTAATTCATACGATGGAAAATTTAAGGAATCTTGTAATGTTGTTTCTTCTTAGCTTCTTGACAGCTTGTGGGGATAAAGAAATAGGAAACTTGCCTGTTTATCAGACGATGGATGATTTAAAGGGTAAAAAAATAGGAGTCATAACTGGTGCTTTCCAAGAAGCACTATTGGAAAAAGAATATCCAGAAGTGGAAGTGTTGAGATTTGATTTCGATACGGATATGCTACAGGCATTATTGGCCAAAAGGTGTGATGCCCTTGTCATGGATAATCATATTTTTTTATATCATACACAAAATCTGAAAGGAATTAAAACGTTGGATAGTTCTCTTGTTACAGCTGAAATGGGTGTTTGTTTTGGCAAGGGACAGCATGTAGAATTGCGTCAACAATTCAATGAATTCTTGAAGAAAATAAAGGCTGATGGTACATATGATGAAATTTACAATCGTTGGATGTATCATGCTAATGAGGCAGAAATGCCGGAAATCCAGATGCCGGAGGATGGTGAACCAATTCGTGTCGCGACTAATTCTACAGCGCCTCCATTGGTGTTTATAAAAGATGGTGAACTGGTTGGTCACGATATTGAATTAGCAAACCGTTTTGCAGCATCTATCGGTCGTCGTATAGAATGGAGTGACATGAATTTTTCAGCTTTAATACCAGCTTTGGTCAGTGGAAATTATGATATGATTGTGTCTGGAGTAAACATAACTCCGGAGCGTATGGAGTCCATTGATTTCAGTGACCCCTATTTTAGTTGTAATACCTTAATAGCTATCCGTGAGGAAAATTCGGTGGGATATGTAGAAGGAATGAATGATACTACCAAAACAGGATTTTTTGAAAGTATCAAGACGGGAATCCAACGTAATATTATTGAAGAAGACAGATATCTAATGATATTAGAAGGCCTTAAAATATCTGCTTTGATTTCATTGTTGTCGGGTCTGTTTGGTACATTATTGGGTGCATTGGTGTGCTGGATGCGTATGAGTAGTTATGCTGTCATTCGTCGTTTTGCGGGACTTTATATCAGTTTAATGCGTGGGACACCCGTATTGGTGTTGTTGATGATGATGTTCTATGTGGTATTTGCAGGAACTTCTGTCGATGCGGTGATGGTATCCGTCATTACTTTCGGTATGAACTTTGCTGCATACGTTAGTGAGATGTTCCGTTCGTCCATCGAAAGTGTGGACAGAGGTCAAACAGAAGCTGGGATTGCTTTGGGGTTCTCTCCGGTAAAGACATTCTGTTACATCGTGATGCCACAAGCATTCAAGCAAGTATTGCCTGTGTACAAGGGAGAATTGATTTCATTGGTAAAGATGACTTCCATTGTGGGTTACATTGCCGTACAAGATTTGACCAAGGTTGGTGATATCATTCGTTCGCGTACGTTCGATGCGTTTTTCCCATTGGTAATGGTCGCTATACTCTATTTTATCCTTTCATGGATATTTGCTGAAATTCTTAATTTTATAGGTAAAAACATTAGTGTCCACTAAAAAAACGAAATAGTTCTTTGAAATGATTGATATTTAATCACTAGTGTCCACTTTTTTAGTGGACACTAGTGGAATTAAAAGGATTGTGAACGAAAGAAAGGCTGTCGTTGGGTGGATGAAGTTGGAGCTTTTAATCCTGGTGAAGGCTATTGTGTAAGTCAATAAATGATATACTGAAAACTGAAAACACTGAAAACGGTGAAAACAATCTATGTTCTTTTTTTCTCCATCGTTTTCAACGTTTTCAGTTTTCAGTAACTTAATCTGAACACAATAAACAGTGGTAAAAGAAGGTATAGAATTTTTATTATTATATTATATAATATATAATATAAGAATATTTTTTTTTAAATGTTTTTTACTCTTACATACTATCGGGGGATTTCTTACTGAAAACTGAAAACGCTGAAAACGCTCTGTCATAGCTCAAGGACTCACTGCTCTAAGCGCTCTCGCAGCACTCTGTAAGCAATAGCACATTATGTTGTAAGTTCTTTCATGTATTTCTTGTGGAAGTGAAATGAATTGTTTATATTTGTAAATCGAAAAATCTAAAGATATGAAAAGCATAGAAAGACTACTGATGCTGCTTCTTGTTGGCCTGCTTACGGCTTGTGGAGCAAAAGAAAAAGGAACAGACTTACCCCTATATCAGTCGTTGGACGACTTGAAAGGCAAAAAAGTTGCAGTCATGACCGGAAGCTTCCATGAAGGAATCATCGAGAAAAGGTTTCCGGAAGTGGTGGCTATGAGAATAGATTATGCGGCTGATTTGGCACAGGCACTGTTGGCCAAACAATGTGAAGCGGCCATATTTGATGATTATGTGTTTCGGTATCATAGTCAAACCATCAAAGGGTTGACGGCAATGAAGGAACCATTGTCGGTATCGCAGATGGGCTATTGCTTTGCTAAAGGAAAGAACGTGGAGTTGCGCGAAAGCTTCAATGAATTCTTGAAGAAGATAAAGGCGGATGGCACGTATCAAGAAATCTATGATAAATGGATTTTTCATGCCAATGAGGCTGAGATGCCGGATATTCAGTTGCCCGAAGATAAAAATCCTATCCGTGTAGCTACTTCATCCACTTCGCCTCCGATTGATTTTATCAAGAATGGTAAGTTGGTTGGGTTGGACATTGAATTGGTGACTCGTTTTGCACAGCACATCGGTAGAGGGATTGTTTGGAGTGATATGACGTTTGCTTCCATGATTCCCGCCCTGGTCAGCGGTACGCAGGATATGATTGCCGGCTCGGTAGTGATTACTTCGGCTCGTGCGGAATCGGTCGATTTCAGTGACCCGTATTTTGATTGTGGTGCAATAGTTGCCATTCGTGGTGAGAATGCCCCTGGTTATGTGGCGGAAGAAACCACTTCGGACGAAAGCTTTGTTGAGTCCGTACAAAAGAGTTTCCATCGCAACATTATCGAAGAAGACCGCTATCTCATGATTCTTGACGGTTTGAAGCTGACGGCTCTTATATCCTTGTTTGCAGGATTGTTCGGTACGCTGTTGGGTGCTTTGGTATGCTGGATGCGGATGTGCAAGTATGCGGTTCTTCGTCAGTTGGCAGCTATATATGTGAGCCTGATGCGTGGCACTCCGGTGTTGGTGTTGTTGATGTTGATGTTTTATGTGGTGTTTGCCGGTACTTCCATCGATGCGGTGATGGTGTCCATCATTACTTTCGGGATGAACTTTGGGGCTTATGTAAGCGAAATGTTCCGTTCGTCCATCGAGAGTGTGGACAGAGGACAGACAGAAGCCGGTATTGCTTTGGGTTTCACTCCAGTCAAGACATTCTGCTACATCGTGATGCCGCAAGCTTTCAAGCAAGTTCTTCCTGTCTTTAAAGGAGAATGGATTTCGATGGTGAAGATGACTTCCATCGTAGGTTACATTGCCGTACAGGATTTGACCAAGGTCGGTGACATTATCCGAAGCCGTACTTTTGATGCCTTCTTCCCGTTGATTATGGTGGCGGTGCTCTATTTTGTCCTTTCATGGATATTTGCAACAGCCCTGGATTTTATCGGAAAAAGAACTCAATACTCATAACTTATAACTCATAACTCAATGATACAGGTCAGTCATTTAAAGAAAACATATAGCAATGGTTTGCAAGTACTTCGTGATGTCAATGCAACCATTGGTCGGGGGGAGGTGATTTCCATCATCGGTCCTTCAGGAACGGGAAAGAGTACTTTCTTGCGGTGTCTTAATTTGTTGGAAAGTCCTTCGGGTGGAAGTATCATCGTCGATGGACAAGACTTGCTTTCCAAGAAGACTGATGTGGCGAAGATTCGCCAGAAGATGGGGATGGTTTTCCAATCGTTCAACTTGTTCAACCATCTTTCCATTATGGATAATCTCTGCATTGGCCCCGTAAAGTTGTTGGGCAAGTCGCGTAAGGAAGCCGAAGAACGTGCCATGGAACTCTTGTCTATGGTTGGCTTGGCAGAAAAGGCGAATGCCATGCCTTCCCAATTGTCGGGTGGACAGAAGCAGCGTATTGCCATAGCCCGATGTCTTTCGATGAATCCCGAAATCATCTTGTTCGATGAGCCTACCTCTGCACTCGACCCTACGATGGTGAGTGAAGTATTGGGCGTAATCCGTACGTTGGCCAAGCAAGGCATGACCATGGTGATTGTGACTCATGAAATGCGTTTTGCCAGAGATGTGAGCACCCGTATCTTCTACATGGATCAAGGTGTCGTGTACGAAGAAGGAACACCTGAACAGATATTCGAACATCCAAGGGAAGAACGTACCCGTGTATTCATCAACCGTATCCGTGATTATCACTATATCATCCGTTCGCCCCGTTACGACTTGTACGAACTTCAGGCGGGCATGATGCAGTTCTGTGCCAAGTATTTCTTGTCTCAACTGGTACAATTCAATGTACAGTTGCTCACTGAAGAAGTGTTGCAAATCATCCCGTTGGATAAGGGTGAAATCGATTTGGCCTTGAAGTACTCGGAAAAGACGGGTGGTGTATCGTTGGAATTGTTGATGCCTGCAGGAATCGTATCTATCTTGAAGGACAAGAATTTCTCGCCGGATGACCTAAGCATGACGATTGTGAGAGGCTTGTGTGAAAACATGCACGAAGTGGTGGATGATACTCCGGTAGGTCCTCGAGTTCGTGTTTGCTTTGAAATGAAGAAAATGGATGAGGAATAGTAATCATAACATGAGAAGAATTATCAGTTTTATCAGTGCTTTTCTTTTGTGTACATGGGCATTGCAGGCACAGCGCATTGTCTTCACACCGCAATGGACCCCCCAAGCGCAGTTTGCGGGTTATTATGTGGCCCAGGAGAAAGGTTTTTATAAGGAAGCCGGTGTAGAAGTGGATTTCCAACACCCTTCTGCTTCCTATTCGGCTGCTAACCGCTTGTTCGAGGGGAGTAGTGATATGATTACCCAACAGTTGGTGCAAGCCATGATTGCTATTGATCGAGGAATGCCAATGGTTCATGTATTGCAAACTTCCCAACGTAATTCGCTGGTATTGGTAAGCAAATCGGATTCTATCCGTACGATTGACGATTTGAGAGGAAAGAAAGTAGGTGTATGGAAATCTGGTTTTGGTGATTTGGCGTATATCATGGATACCGAGAAGAATTTGGATATCCAATGGATTCCTTTCTTGGAAAGTGTGAATCTTTTCCTCAGTGGTGCCATCGATGCCACTTTGGCGATGAGCTATAACGAATACTTGAAAATAAGGGTTGCCGGCCATGAAGATAAACCGGTCATCCGTTTTTCTGAGACGGAATACAACTATCCGGAAGACGGACTCTATGTATCGACCGATTTCTATCAGCGCCATCCCGATAAGGTAAAGGCTTTTGTCGAAGCATCCCGAAAAGGATGGGAGTGGGCGCACGAACATCCCGAAGAGACATTGGATATCGTGATGAAGTGGGCAGAAAAGGAAAACGTGCATACCAACCGTATCCACCAGCAATGGATGCTGGAGCAAATATTGGAAATACAATGTAAGGATGGCGAAAAGAAGCCTTCTTTCCAATTGGATGCTGCCAAGTTTGAAGGACTTAATGAATTGCTGTTGAGGCATCATCGTATCCACTATCCTCTGGATATGGAAAAACTGAAAGGAGGTAGACCATGAAGAAATTGAAACAAATGATAGAAAGTTCCTTCTCCCTGAGAATGAGCTTGTACATTCTGATGATGGCTGCCTCTGTGTTTATCCTGGCTTTTTGGGGATATTTCCAGCAAGCAAGGAGGTCTGTTAGAGAAGAAGCCATGGTGCAGGCACAAGTCAAGCTTGACAATACCATTCTGCAGATCGACAAGGTATTGGGCTCGGTTGAAACAGCCGTTCAGAATTTGTCATGGTTAGTAGCGGATAAGTTGGATTATCCGGATTACATGTATGCGCTTACCCAGCAGGTACTCCGCAGTAACCCGCATGTGGTGGGTAGTGCCATTGCCTTCGAACCTTCCTATTATCCGGAAAAAGGGGTGTTGTTTTCTCCATATTCTTACCGTACGGAAGACGGGGGTATCAGAAGCAAGCAGCTAGGTACGGAAGATTACGAGTATCACTACATGGATTGGTATCAGATACCGAAGTTGTTGGGTAAGCCTTATTGGAGTGAGCCTTATTACGACGATGGAGGTGCCGATATGATTATGACCACCTTCTCTCTTCCGCTATATGACTTGGATGGAGAAATGTACGCGGTATTCACGGCTGACATTTCCTTGGAATGGTTTGCCGATAAGGTCAATGAAATCAAGCTCTATCCCAATTCGTTCAACTATATGATTGGACGGGGAGGAACTTTCCTGGTAAGCGACCGGAAGGAAGCTATCCTGAATGAAAGTTACTTTGCCAGACCTTTGTTGGAAGGAGATGAAGGCATGTTGGAAACCGGACATCGGATGATTAATGGTGAGAATGGCATGTCGACCTTCGAACGCGACGGGGAAGAGTATTATATGTTCTTCGCTCCTGTCAAGTCTACCGGATGGAGTGTCTGTGTGGCTTGTTTGTACAGCGATGTCTTTGCAGCTGTCGATGGTATGAGAAACATGATGATAGCCCTTTCGCTGATAGGACTTCTCTTGCTTGCTTGGGTTTGCTATCTCACCATCCGGAAGCTAACAGCTCCTTTGAGCCGTTTTGCCGAATCGGCTACAGAAATTGCCCAAGGAAACTTCATGGCTACCTTGCCTGACATTCATAGTAAGGATGAGATGAAGACGTTGCATCAGTCTTTCGGGTACATGCAGAAGTCGTTGGTGGACTATATCGACGAGCTGAAGCGTACGACAGCCAGTAAGGAACGAATCGAGAGTGAATTGCGTATTGCCCGTGACATACAAATGGGCATGGTGCCGAAGATTTTCCCGCCTTTCCCCGAACGGGATGATGTGGACTTGTATGCCAAGTTGATACCTGCCAAGGAAGTAGGTGGTGACTTGTACGACTTCTTCATCGAAGGAGGCAAGTTCTACTTCATCGTAGGTGACGTGTCCGGTAAGGGAGTTCCTGCATCTTTGGTAATGGCGGTAACTTGTCGTCTCTTCCGTACGGTGTCCGCGCATTTCCAGACACCGGCCGAGATTGTAACGGCATTGAACGATGCATTGGCAGAGTCGAATGAATCGAACATGTTCTGTACTTTCTTTATCGGTATACTCGATTTGGAAAGCGGGTATCTGCAGTATTGTAATGCCGGTCACAATGCACCGGTCATCCTTTCTCCTTCAGGTGAAGTGAAGTTCATGGAAGTGGAAGCCAACTTGCCGTTGGGCTTGTTCGGTGGATTCCCTTATCAAGGTCAAGAATGTACCATCGAGAAAGGAACATCCATATTCCTTTATACCGATGGAGTAACCGAGGCCGAGAATGTGGAAAAAGCCTTGTATTCGGATGAACGCTTGTTGCAGCAATTGGAAAAGTTGCAGAAGGAAACTCCAAATGCGATGGTCGATGGTGTGTTGGTAGATATCGAAAGCCATGTGGCCGAAGCTGAGCAAAGTGACGATATTACTATCATGTGTTTACATTACAAATAACTTTAAAATAGAGAATATGGAAAAGAGATTGGTTCTTAAAAATGAGATATCTGAAATCAACAGACTCGCTATGTTTATCGAAGAATTGGGCGAAGAGTTGAATTTAGCCCCGGATTTGGTCTTCAACCTGAATCTGGTACTGGAGGAAGCTGTTTCGAATGTAATACTTTACGCATATCCCAAAGAAGAACATCAAGAAATTCATTTGACAGCAAAAAAATCAGATAAAAACCTTATCTTTGTGCTGACAGATTCGGGAAAGGAATTTGACCCGACTCAGGCGCCCGATGCCGATATTACCCTTTCTGCGGAAGAGAGACCAATTGGTGGTTTGGGTATTTTCCTCATTCGCCAGATTATGGATAAGGTAGAATATCAACGCATTGATGGAAAGAATGTGCTGACCTTGGGTAAGCAATTGGATGAATAATAAAAACAAACAAAATAGAAGTATGGAAGTAAAGATTTTAGATCAGAATGGTGAAAAGGTAGTGGTAATTGAAGGTCGAGTAGATACCGTTACTGCATCGGATTTGGAAATGAAGGTAAGTCAGATTTGGTCAACTCCAGCCATCACATTGGTATTCGATTGTGAAAAATTGGAATACCTCAGCAGCTCGGGCTTGCGTATCATTTTAAGTGCTCACAAGCAAGTGACTGCCAAGGGCGGAAAGTTCATTTTGCGCAATTTGAGTCGTGAAGTACGTTCGGTTATCGATTTGACTGGCTTCTCACGCATTTTGACCATTGAATAAAAAATAAAGAGGGTGTTCATTTCGATACACCCTCTTTTTCGTTTATTCTTCATCGTCGAAATCGAAATCAAAATCGAAGTCATCATCATCCGGGAAATATTCGGGGGTGATGAATTCCTCCATGCTTCGACGGTCTTTCTTGGTCGGTCGGCCGGTACCTCTGGCTCTGTCCACAAAACCACTGATGCGGTTCATTTCCAACAATTCGTATTGTTCTTTTGGAGTGACGTTTTCCATCATCTCCGGCACAAGTTTGGCACCTACACGCTTTTCGATGGCTTGAAGTACCTTGAAGGAGTAGGTGACAGGCGGTTTCCGTACACTCACCACATCATCCGGCTTCACCATGCGGGCAGGCTTGGCTTGCGCACCATTGATGGAGATACGGCCTTTCTTGCAGGCTTCGGCTGCTATGGTACGTGTCTTGAAGATACGCACTGCCCACAACCATTTGTCTATTCTTGCTTCGGCCATATTTATTTCTTGTTATATTGGTTCATGGTGATGTTGATGCCTGCCAAGCAGAAACTCTTGATAATGTTGCCGGCAGTTTCCAATCGCTCGTCCATGGTTTTCATGTCTTCTTCGGTGAAGTTTCCCAATACATAGTCTATCTGATGTCCACGAGGGAAATCGTTGCCGATACCGAAACGCAAGCGGGCATAGTTTTGGGTGCTCAGGATTTCGGCGATGTGCTTCAACCCATTGTGTCCGGCATCGCTTCCTTTTCCCTTCAATCGGAGAGTTCCAAAAGGCAGGGCAAGGTCGTCTACCACAATCAACACATTCTCCAAAGCGATGTTTTCTTTCTGCATCCAATAACGGACAGCATTACCGCTGAGGTTCATGTAGGTGGAAGGCTTCAGCAATACCAACTGACGGCCTTTCACGGAAAGATTGGCTGTTGCACCATAACGTCCATCGGCAAAAACAAGATTGGACGCCTTTGCAAGGGCGTCCAATACCATGAATCCTATGTTGTGACGGGTGTTTCGGTATTCTACACCGATATTGCCCAGTCCTACAATCAAATATTTCATTGACAAGGATTAATTGTTTCTGATTAATTACTTACCAGCGGCAGCAGCTGCGGCAGCACCACGAGCAGCACGAGTCAACTTAACTGCACAAACTACAGCGTCCTTAGCGTTCATCAATTCAAGACCTTCGTAGCTCAATTCGCCAACCTTGATAGTCTTACCAAGACCCAATGGAGTTACGTCGATAACGAGACGTTCTGGGATAGCGTTGTAGTTAGCCTTAACTTTGAGCTTACGGATTTGCAATGCCAACTTACCACCGGCACGTACACCTTCTGCCAGACCTTCGAGCTGTACAGGAACTTCCATAAGAACAGGCTTGTTTTCTTCTACCTGCAAGAAGTCAACGTGCAAGATGTTGTCCTTTACTGGGTGGAACTGGATGTCCTTCATGATAGCAGTTACTACAGTACCATCGATATCCAAGTTTACCAAGTAGATATTCGGTGTGTATACCAAGTTGCGAAGACCGTCAACTGTTACAGAGAAGTGAGTAGCTACTGGAAGACCGTTTTCGTCCTTCTTTACGCCGTACAATACACATGGAACACCGTTGTTCTTACGCAATTCACGAGTACCCTTCTTACCAAGGTCAGTTCTCAAAGAACCTTTAATTTCGATTGATTTCATGTTAGAAAATTTTTTGTGTTACTCTAAATTAAGTTTTAAATCTCTATTTTTGCTTAATTCGCCATCACACGATGTGGTATATCACACGATGAGCTTAAAAAAGCGGTGCAAAGGTACGCTTTATTCTTGAACTGACAAAGAAAACGTGAGGGAAATGCTTGATGTTAGGCACGGATTTCGCGGTTTTTACGGATAAAATAGTGTTTATATACATAGAAAACCGTGTTAACCCGTGTAATCCGTGCCTAAAAAGGGAATAACTTAGAAGTCAATATCAATCTTGATTTCGCTTTCGCTGAGGCTTTCGCTGGTTTCCTCGGTTGGAGCTTCTTTTTCTTCTTGGCGAGGTTCAGGAAGTCCCTGCTCGTCGGCGATGAACTGGATGGCTTGTTGCAATCCTCCCATGAATTTCTCGAAGTCTTCCTTATAAAGGAATATCTTATGTTTTTCAAAACTTACGTGTGAATCATCACCTTCACCGTTTACAATCTTTTTGCTTTCGGTGATGGCCAGGAACATTTCGTCCTTGCGGTTCTTCTTTACATCCAGATAATAAATACGCTTTCCTGCCTTGATGGCTTTCGAGAAAACGATTTCCTTGTCACCTTCAGCAGCACTTTTCTTCTTGAATTCTTCCATGTCTTTTAGGTAATAGTTTTAAATGTGGCCCAAAATTGGACATTTTTTTCTAATGTGCAAAGAATTTGCCGACAAACTTTTGCAGAATTGCTCGTAAGTACACGGAAAGTGCAAATTTTCATTTAAAATTTGTGTTTATATTAGGTTAAATTCATGGAAATATGTACTTTTGCAACTCATAAATAATTTATGTGAATTATGATTAATAGAGTTCTTATTCGTCTTAAGATTGTTCAGATAGTATATGCATACTACCAGAACGGAGGTAAAAATTTGGATACTGCAGAAAAAGAGTTGTTCTTCAGTCTTTCCAAAGCATACGACTTGTATAACTATCTGTTGCTTTTGATGGTCGAAATTACCAAACAAGCCGAAAGAAAACTGAATGCTGCCAAGAGCAAGTTGTTGCCAACCGCAGAAGAGTTGTATCCTAACATGAAGTTTGTGTCCAATCGTTTTATCGCCCAATTGGAGGTAAATGCCCAATTGCGTGAATTCTCGGAAACCCAGAAGAAGACTTGGGAAAATGAAAGCGAATTCGTGAAGAGCCTTTGCGAAAAAATCATGGCCAGCGATATCTATAAGGAATACATGGAAAGCGATACTTCTTCTTATGAGGAAGACCGTGAATTGTGGCGCAAGATTTATAAGCGTATTATTTTCAACAATGCAGAATTGGATCAGGTATTGGAAGACCAAAGCTTGTATTGGAATGATGATAAGGAAATAGTCGATACCTTTGTTTTGAAGACCATCAAGCGTTTCGAAGAAAGCAATGGTGCCAAGCAGGAATTGTTGCCGGAATTCAAGGATGAGGAAGACCAGGACTTTGCACGCCGTTTGTTCCGTCGCACTATTTTGAACGAAGACTATTATCGTCATCTCATCAGCGAAAATACCCGTAACTGGGATTTGGACCGTGTAGCGTTCATGGATGTGGTCATCATGCAGATTGCTTTGGCGGAAATCCTCAGTTTCCCGAACATTCCGGTGAGTGTATCGTTGAATGAATACGTAGAAATTGCCAAGCTGTACAGTACCCCGAAGAGCGGAAGCTTCATCAACGGTACATTGGACGGTATTGTCAATGCTTTGAAGAAAGATAATAAATTGATGAAAGATTAATAAACGATTAAATTTAGACAATTATGAATTTAGCATTTGTATACTTGCAGGCACAGGCCGGTGGTGACTATTCTTTCTTGATTATGATGGTAGCTATCTTCGCTATCATGTACTTCTTTATGATTCGTCCGCAGAACAAGAAGCAGAAGGAAATCCAGAATTTCCGTAACAACTTGCAGATGGGTCAGGATGTTATCACAGCAGGTGGTATCTATGGCAAGGTGAAGTCTATCGAAGGCAATGTAGTAGTATTGGAAATCGCATCGGGTGTAAAGATTCGTATCGACAAGAACTCCATCTATGCTGATGCTGCTGCTACTCAACAACAAGCAAAGTAAATAAGTTAGGGCTATGTTCGAGAAGGAGAACATGCGTGTACGATATTTAAGGACTTTGGAGAAAATCAGAAGTTTCCTGCTCGCCAAGAAGAGTCGGGAATTTCTGATTTTTCTGTTCTTTGTATTCGTTTCTTTCTGCTTCTGGTTGCTGCAGGTGCTGAATGATGATTATGAGACGGAGCTTTCCATTCCTTTACGCATGAAGAATGTTCCGGAAAATGTGGTGCTGACATCCGATCTTCCTCCGGTACTCAAGGTCGGTGTGAAGGACAGGGGTACGGTATTGGTCAATTATCTGTTGGGACAAACCTTGTATCCGGTTACGCTTGATTTTGCAGAATACTCGGACAAGGGAAGTCATGTTCGGATTCCGACGTCTTCTTTGAACAAGCGTCTTGCCAGCCAACTGAATCAGTCAACCAAGTTGTCTACCATCAAGCCGGATACGTTGGAATTGATTTATACGAGGGGGCAAGGCAAGAAAGTACCAGTCAAAGTGCGTGGTGAAGTCAAGGCGGAAAGACAGCACTATATCTCGGAAATTGTCTATTCACCGGATTCGGTGATGGTGTATGCACCGAAGGATATTCTGGATACCATTACTGCGGCTTATACGGAAGAATTGTACATCGAAGAAATTTCGGATACCACCCGTCATCGGGCAAAGCTGTTGCCTGTGAAAGGAGCGAAGTTTACACCTTCTTATAATGATGTGACTTTCCTGGTGGATATGTATTCGGAAAAGACGGTAGATGTTCCGGTGATTGGCATCAATTTCCCGGAAGACGAAATACTACGTACCTTCCCGGCTAAGGTTCAGGTAACTTTCCAGATAGGTTTGACGCAATTCAAGAATGTGACTGCCGAAGATTTTGTGGTAGTGGTGGATTACGAGAAACTGCATGAAGGTACAGACGACAAGTGCAAGCCTATTTTGATGCAAGCTCCTTCCATCGTGAATTATGCAAGATTGAGTCCACAGGAAATAGAATACATCATCGAACAAAAAATTACCTTCAATGATTAGTATAGCGATAACCGGTGGAATCGGTAGTGGAAAGTCGTATGTCTCTGCATTGTTGCAAGAACAGGGCATACCTATTTATAATGCCGATGATGAAGCGAAGAAGCTGATGCTTTCGGATGAAGGTATCCGTGAAGACTTGGTCGCTCTTTTAGGTGCAGACGTCTATCGGGACGGAGAACTGAACAAAGCCATGTTGGCTTCCTATCTGTTTGCCAATTCGGAGAATGCTGCACGCATCAATGGTATTGTGCATCCCCGGGTGAAAGCCGATTTCTGTCGTTGGTTGCAGATGCATGCCGATAAGGAAATAGCCGGTTTGGAATGCGCCATTCTCTTCGAGGCTGGTTTTGAAGATACGGTAGATGCAACCGTGATGGTATATGCTCCGGAAGACTTGCGGGTAGAACGTGCCATGAAGCGTGATGGGGCTACCGAAGGCCAGATTCGGGCAAGAATAGCTGCCCAAATGGATGATGGGGAAAAGTGTCGACGGGCCGATTTTATTGTCTATAATGATGGCCGGATGCCCCTGAATATGCAGCTTTCCTCCTTGATTACCCAGTTAAAACTTGAAAATAAGTGAATAAATTTGGGAGTTTCGTGCATGAATTGTACTTTTGCTCCCCTAACAATTAATTAAACTAAAGAAAGCATATTATGTTAAGAACAATTTTGTCTATTTCTGGCAAGCCAGGATTGTATAAGTTGATTTCTCAAGGCAAGAACATGTTGATTCTTGAAACTTTGGATGCAACAAAGAAAAGACTCCCAGTATACGGTCATGATAAGGTAATTTCATTGGGTGACATTGCGATGTATACGGATGATGAAGAAGTGGCTTTGGCTGAAGTGTTGGAATCTGTAAAGGCTAAGTCGAACGGTACGGTCACTGCTATCGATTATAAGAAGGCATCAGCTGCAGAATTGCAGGCATTCATGGCTGAAGTGTTGCCGACTTACGACCGCGACCGTGTACACAACAGCGACATCAAGAAGCTCATCCAGTGGTACAACATTTTGGTTAGCAATGGCATTACTGAATTTGTAGCTGCTGAGGAAGAAGAAGCAACAGAAGAATAATTGATAATTGATAAAGAAAGCTCTCATCCGGAATCATCCGTTTGAGAGCTTTTCGCATATATAGAAGTCTAGTTTCTGAATATCAATCCGTCGCTACCACGTTCCACGATGATCGGCTTGCTTCTGTCTACTTGCAGGGAGAGCAGTTTCTTCGACAAGTCGTTCAACAAATATCGTTGAATAGCACGCTTTACCGGACGGGCACCGAATTCAGGGTCATAGCCTGCGGTTGCCAGATAGTCGATGGCCATATCGCTCAGATGCAAGTTCACGCCATTGTCTTCCAACATGCGCTGGATGCCCTTGATTTGCAGGCGGACAATCTGTTCGATTTGCGGCTTGTTCAACGGCAGGAACATGATGGTCTCGTCAATACGGTTCAAGAACTCCGGACGGATGGTTTTCTTCAACATATTCATCACTTCGTTCTTGGTTTCTTCTACCAACAGTTCATGGTTATCGTCCGTCAACTTTTCAAATTGGCTTTGGATGTATGCACTGCCCAAGTTGGATGTCATGATGATGATGGTGTTCTTGAAGTTCACCGTGCGTCCCTTGTTGTCGGTCAAGCGTCCGTCGTCCAATACTTGAAGCAAGACATTGAATACATCCGGATGTGCCTTTTCGATTTCGTCGAACAACACCACGGAGTACGGCTTGCGTCTTACGGCTTCGGTCAATTGTCCACCTTCATCGTAACCCACGTATCCCGGAGGCGCACCGATGAGTCGGCTCACGGTATGCTTTTCCTGATACTCACTCATGTCGATACGGGTCATCAAGGTTTCATCGTCGAACAAGTATTCAGCCAAGGCCTTCGCCAATTCCGTCTTACCCACACCTGTAGTGCCGAGGAAGATGAACGAGCCAATCGGACGTTTTGGGTCTTGAAGACCGGCACGACTACGACGTACGGCATCTGCCACAGCCTGGATGGCTTCGTCTTGACCGATGACACGCTTGTGCAATTCGTCTTCCAGGAAGAGCAGCTTTTCACGTTCACTTTGCATCATCTTGCTCACCGGGATGCCTGTCCAGCGGGAAACCACATCGGCAATGTCTTCGGCAGTTACCTCTTCCTTAATCATGGCACTGTCACCTTGCTGATGCTTCAAATCCTCTTGGATGTGGTTGATTTCATCTTCCAACGCTTTCAGCTTACCATAACGGATTTCGGCCACCTTGCCGTAATCGCCTTCGCGTTCGGCCTTGTCGGCTTCAAACTTTAGTTGCTCGATTTCTTGCTTGTTCTGCTGAATCTTGTTCACCAGTTCCTTTTCGCTTTGCCACTTCGCCTTGTACGACTTTTCCTGCTCGCGGAGTTCTTCTATCTCCTTATTTAATATAGCAAGCTTGGCTTCGTCCTTTTCACGCTTGATGGCTTCGCGTTCGATTTCGAGTTGCTTCAGTCGACGTTCGATTTCATCCAGTTCTTCCGGCAACGAGTCTCTTTCCATGCGGAGCTTGGCTGCTGCTTCGTCCATGAGGTCGATGGCCTTGTCCGGGAGGAAACGCTCGGTGATGTAGCGGTTGCTCAACTCTACGGCAGCGATGATGGCTTCGTCCTTGATGCGCACCTGGTGGTGGTTTTCGTAACGTTCCTTCAATCCGCGGAGGATAGAGATGGAGCTGGCTGTATCCGGTTCGTCTACCATGACGGTTTGGAAACGACGTTCCAGAGCCTTGTCTTTTTCGAAGTACTTCTGATACTCGTCGAGGGTAGTGGCACCGATACTTCTCAATTCACCACGAGCCAAGGCAGGCTTCAAGATATTGGCGGCATCCATGGCGCCTTCACCCTTTCCTGCACCCACGAGGGTATGGATTTCGTCGATGAAGAGGATGATGTTACCGTCCGACTTAGTCACTTCGTTGATGACCGACTTCAATCGTTCTTCGAATTCACCCTTGTACTTGGCACCGGCCACGAGGGCACCCATGTCGAGCGAGAAGAGTTGCTTGTTCTTCAAGTTCTCCGGCACGTCACCACGGAGGATACGTTGGGCAAGACCTTCTACAATGGCTGTCTTACCCGTACCCGGTTCACCTATCAAGATAGGGTTGTTCTTGGTGCGTCGGCTCAGGATTTGGAGCACCCGACGGATTTCTTCATCACGACCGATGACTGGGTCAAGCTTGCCTGTACGTGCTGCTTCAATCAAGTTGATGGCATACTTGCTCAATGATTGGTAAGTGTCTTCGCTCGATTGGGAAGTCACGTTCTGACCTTGGCGCAATTCATTGATAGCGGCACGAAGTTCTTTGTCGTTCATGCCGGCATCTTTCAAGATTGTGCTCGCATTTCCTTTTACATTCAAGATGGCCAAGAGCATGGCTTCCAACGAAACATATTCGTCGCCCAAACCCTTGCTATATTCTACGGCTTTCTGAAGCACCTCATTGGCACCTCGGCTCAAATATGGCTCTCCACCCGAAACCTTCGGGAAAGAGCTGATTTGACGGTCGAGTACCAGGGCTACTTGTTGGCCGTTCATTCCTAACTTCTGGAAGATGAAATTGGTTACGTTTTCACCTACCTTCAAGACTCCAGCCAACAAGTGTTCGGGTTCGATGGCTTGCTGACCACGGCTCTGTACCAATTGGATGGCTTGTTGAACCGCTTCTTGTGATTTAATCGTAAAGTTGTTGAAATTCATATTTATTTCTCCTTTCTATTTTAGTTTCTTGTTTTTTATCCTTTTCAATCTTCTACCTTAAATACTAATACCTGTTTGAAACACTTAATGACTACAAATAGTTTGCCAAGTAATAAAAGTGGACAAAAAGGCAGATGGATGTATTTATTGAATGACGAAACGGCAGTTTTGCTGACTTTTTTCATAGATTGTTGATTATTTTCCTTATCTTCGCACGCATAAAACCAATGAATCATGATTATCAACAACAACGAACTGAAATTTGCAGAGAAAGTCATCTTGATAGATGCTGCTTATATAGATAAGGTAACAAGCGACTTGAGCCAACACTTTAGCCAAGTCATCGGTCGTGAACTTCCGAAAGCCGATTTGCCCATCTTCTTGGAATGTGTGGCGATGGATGCCGCTATCCAACCGGGCGAACATGTATTGCAGGTATTGCTGGTGTATGACAAGAGCCACACGAAACTGAATGCTTTCAATCCAAGTGATTTGAAAAAGGAACTGAACGATGTAGCTTTCAAGAGCCAGTTGGGCGAATTCCAATTGAATACCTTCGAACCTTCGGACATGGCGGACCGTGAAGCCTTCTTCCTGGAATCCGTGAAGCTGGTGGCCGATGCCAAGGAAGTGAAGCATCTGGTGGTTATCCCATCCGAAACGGAATACGGTGACAAGCTTCCCGAAATCTTCGAGAAGGTAGACGGCAAGGAATCCATCCACGTATTGGGTATGAATCCTCCGGCACCCTCCAAGCATTTCCGGTGGGAGATGTTGGGCTATGCGGTCTTGCAAGCCTTAGGCATTCGTTCGGACGAAATTTAAATGAAGTCTTTCAGGATGTCCCATACCGCCAGGATGTGGCATACCGAACCTCCTAGAACAAAGAAGTGAAAGACGGAGTGCATGTAGGGGCGCTTGTTGAAAGAATAGAACAGCGCTCCGGTGATGTAACATGCTCCTTCGGCAATAATCCAACCTACGGCATGTGGGCTAACGGCATCCATCAGTGGCTTGAAAGCAACCAATACCACCAATCCCATCAGTACGTAGCAGATGGTTTCCAAGTGATTGTGTTCCTTTAGCTTACGGAAACTCATGATGGTGCCTACAATGGCGCATAGCCACACGAAGCAGAAGAGGGTCCATCCCCAATAGCCTTGTTCACGCAAGGCCACCAACGTGATGGGAGAGTAGCTGCCGGCAATGTGCCAATAGATGGCGGCATGGTCCCACTTGCGAAGTCTTTCTTTCCACTTGCTGAAAGGAGAGCAGGCATGATATACCGTAGAGGCGATATACGAACCCAGCATACCGAACAAGTAGAGCCACACGCCCCATTGCATCCATAGGTTTTCATGCTGATAACAGTAAATGAGTAATAGGGTACCTACTACAATGCCCAACAATATTCCACCGGCATGAGAAATATAGTTCGTCCGTTCTTCTCCTTTTGTATAGTGAATGGCCATCATCATTGCTTTGTCTTTTAGAATGAGGTGCAAAGGTAGATATTTCTTTTGGAAAAACAAAAGGCGTGTCATCCTTTGTGGGGTTCGGAATGACACGCCTCAATGGTTTATAACTAGGGGCTTATTCTTCTACTAATTCGAAATCTTCCTTGGTAACACCGCAGAGAGGGCAAGCCCAATCATCTGGAATAGCTTCGAATGGAGTACCTGGAGCGATACCGCCATCTGGGTCACCTACTGCTGGGTCATAAATCCAATTACATACTGTGCAAACATACTTTTTCATAATCTATCTTGTTTTAATGGTTATTGTTTTCTTTTTCTCTGATGCAAAGATAGAAAATATTCCTTTTTCCTCCAACAGATAAAATCTATGGTTAGATAAATAAAATTAATATGTATCTTTGCATCCATTAATAAAAAACGTTATTTATCATGATGGATTTCTTGAAAGCGAATAATAAAACGATTTATGTCGGCATATTGTTGATACTTGCCGTTTGTTTGTTGTTGGGCTATGTGCCGGGTATGATGTCTTTTTCATCGTGGGTTACTCCTCCGGTAGCCTTGTTCCTGGGGTTGGCCTTTGCCTTGCTTTGCGGGCAAGCCTATCCTAAATTCAATAAGAAAGTATCGAAGAAGCTTCTCCAATACTCGGTGGTGGGATTGGGCTTCGGCATGAACCTTCATGCTTCCCTGGCATCGGGTAAGGAAGGGATGTTGTTCACCATCATTTCGGTGATTGGCACCATGATTATAGGTATGTTCATCGGGACGAAGTTGCTGAAGGTAAATCGGGATACTTCCTATTTGATAAGTTCTGGTACGGCTATCTGTGGCGGTAGTGCCATTGCTGCGGTAGGTCCGGTCATTAAGGCAAAGGATAGCGACATGTCGGTAGCATTGGCCACTATCTTTGTGCTCAATGCCATTGCCTTGTTCATCTTCCCCGTGTTGGGAGGATGGTTGGGACTTACCCAACAGGAGTTCGGCACATGGGCGGCCATCGCCATCCACGATACCAGTTCCGTAGTAGGTGCCGGTGCTGCATACGGTGAAGAGGCACTTCAGGTGGCCACCACCATCAAGCTCACCCGTGCCCTTTGGATTATCCCGTTGGCACTAGCCACCTCGGTCATTTTCAAGAATGGCGGAAAGAAAATCAGCATTCCTTGGTTCATCCTTTGGTTCATCGTGGCTATCCTTGTCAATACATATTTGCTCGATACGATGCCCGAAGTAGGCAAGGCCATATCCGGCTTTGCACGGAAGGGACTTATCATTACCATGTTCTTCATCGGTGCTTCCCTTTCTACGGATGTGCTGAAGGCGGTAGGAGTGAAGCCTCTCGTGCAAGGTGTATTGCTTTGGTTGGTCATCAGCATCGGCTCGCTGGCCTACATCCTATGGTGATTTTCGTTGAACCTTCGAAGAGACATCTCGGTTTTAAAGAAAAGTAAGTAGTTTTTAATGGTAAAAGATAATATTTTGGGAACTATTGGCTCAACACCGATGGTTCGTATCAACCGCTTGTGCCCGAATCCAAATGTAAATATTTACGCTAAGTTGGAGGGCTTCAATCCCACCGGAAGTATCAAGGACCGCATAGCACTCCGTATGGTGGAAAGTGCCGAACGCGAAGGCCGTCTTCGTAAAGGCCATACCATCATCGAACCGACTTCCG
This sequence comes from Bacteroides sp., assembly GCA_017466635.1. Taxonomy (GTDB): domain Bacteria; phylum Bacteroidota; class Bacteroidia; order Bacteroidales; family Bacteroidaceae; genus Phocaeicola. The sequence continues at coordinate 10,349 of JAFTTU010000050.1, read as the reverse complement.
GTAATACGGGTATCGGACTGGCCATTGCCGGAATTGTGAAAGGCTATCCCGTGGAGATTGTGATGAGTTCTGCTGTGTCGGTAGAACGACGGAAGATTATCCGTTCCTATGGAGCGAAGGTCATTCTGACTCCATCCGAAGAAGGTACGGACGGAGCCATCCGATTGGCTAGAAAGATGGTGGCAGAGAATCCGGACAAGTACTTCATGCCCGACCAGTTTGCCAATGCAGCCAACTATTTGGCACACTACGAAAAGACCGCCATTGAGATATGGCAACAGACCGACGGACAGATAGATTACTTGGTGTGTGCCGTGGGTACATCGGGAACCCTCATGGGGCTTTCACGTTTCTTGCGCACCATGAAACCGGACATCAAGGTGGTATGTGCCCATCCTATTAAAGGGCATTACATCCAAGGCTTGAAGAACATGGAAGAAGCCATCGTTCCTGAAATCTACAATCCTTCATTGATAGATGTGCAAGAAATGATAGAAAGCGAGGAGGCGATAGAAATGGCTCGACAAATCATTGCCCGCGAAGGAATCTTTGCAGGGATGAGTAGTGGGGCTGCACTGATTGCTGCCTTGCGTACGGCCGAGAAAATAGAAAAAGGAAACATCGTGGTAGTCTTCCCCGATAGGGCGGAAAAATACTTGAGCACCACCATGTTTGAACGGTTTGCTGACTAAAAAAAGCGAAGGACACCACATCCTTCGCTTTCATTCTATAGGTAGTAAAAAAGTTTATTTCTTCACCTCATCCGCCGCTTTCAGCATTTCCTTCACCGCCACTTCCAATTGGGTATCGATACCCTTCAAGGAATGTTCCGGCTTGTTGTATACCTCGATGTTGGGGTGTAGCTGGTTGTTTTCTGCATATTGTCCTCGCATGTCCACACATCCCACTTGAGGGATGCCGAAGACGATGGACGGGTCTATCTGTGTTTCCCACCAAACGGCGGTCATGGTTCCCGGTACGGGTGCACCGATGAGCTTGCCGATGCCCAGTTCCTTGTATACCCATGGGAATCCGTGTGCATTGGAGTAGTTGTCCTCGCACACCAGTACGCAGGATGGTTTCAGCCATTTGTTGAACGGGTCGCTACCGATGTATTGTCCTTGTGGCACGAAACGTTGGTATTCCTTGCCGCTGAGCAATGTGGCCAAGTCGTCGTGCAACCATCCGCCTCCGTTGTGACGTGTGTCCACGATGACGGCTTCACGGTTTCGGTTCTTGTCGCTCAAAAGTTCGCTGTATACGGTACGGAAGCTTGGGCTGTCCATTCCCTTCACGTGTACATACGCAATGCGTCCACCGGAGAGCTCGTCCACCATCTTTCGGTTTCTGTCTACCCATCGCTTATATAATAAGGTATTCTGTTCGCCACCTCCGATGGCCTTGATGCTTACATCGAAACGCTTTCCGTTCGCTGGATTGTAGATGGATAGCAATACTTTCTTTCCTGCCTTTCCCTCCAAGAGTGGGAAATAGTCCATGCCCGCCTCGATGGTTTGTCCGTCTATGCGTTCGATGATGCATCCCGGGGTGACATCGCACTTCTTGTTGGCGAACGGACTCTTTGCCATGATTTCCTTTATCTTGAGACCCGTGCCATGGTAAGTGTCGTCGTAGAACACGCCCAAGTTGGCGGTAGTGGGGGTAGGACCGTCGGCATAGTAACGTGCACCGGTATGCGAGCCGTTCAGTTCACCCAACATTTCGCTCATGAGTTCCTGGAAGTCGTAGTTGTTGTTGATGCTTGGCAAGAAGCGTCGGTATGCATCACGATATCCTTCCCAATCGATGCCATGGATGTCTTCCTTGTAGAACTTGTCCTTCACTTGTTGCCATGCATGGTCGAAGATGTATTCACGTTCCTTGGCAGGTTGGTAATCGAAAAGGGCTTCGAAAGCGACGGGCTTCGTCTTGCCGTCCTTCACACTTACTTGCTTGATGCCGCCACGTGTGCAAAGGTAGAAATGTTCACCCTTCTTGTCGGATAGCATCATGGCACGGCCGATGTCTTTCAACACAAGCTTCGTGGTGTTTTCCTTCAAGTCCTGACACCAAAGGTCTGAACCCTTTTCGAAAGAGGCCTGATAGTAAAGCTTGTCGCCTTTCTTGGTGAGTACTGCATCGCCCAACGATGACGAATGCTTGGTCAGTCGGATCACACGGTCACGGCAATTCTCCAAGTCGAATGTCAATGGCTTCACTTCGTCCTTCTTGGTGTCGTCGGCTTTCTTGGCATTGTCCTTCTTGCCTTTCTTGTCGGTGTCTTCCTTCTTGTCGTCTTTCTTTTCCTCTTCCTCTACCAATGCCAATTCTTCCTTGGTCATCAAGAAACGTTCGTATGCTTCGAGGTCGAAGAACATGATGTAGATGTCGCCATGCGCACCCCAACTGCCATGGCTACGATATCCCGCACGGTCGCTTTCCCAAATCATGGCCTTGCCGTCCAATACCCATTTGGCACCCGTATCGTTGTAACCGCTTTGGGTGAGGTTGTGTATTTCGCCGTTACCCGATGCATTGACGAGGGCTACATCCTTGTTGTTCCATCCACCTGTGCCGATGTAGTTGGTAAGAATCCAACGGCTGTCCGGCGACCATTGATACCATTGGTCTCCATCGCTATAAGAATACTCATACTTTCCATCCATCACGGTACGCACCTGCTTGGTAGCCAAGTTGATGACCCGTATCGTGCTGCGGTCTTCCAAGAAAGCCACTTCCTTACCGTCGGGACTGTATTGCGGTTGGAACGATGTCACTTGGGAATTTGTCAACTTTTCCTCTTGGATGTTGGTGGAGTAGGTGAAAAGCTTTTCGTCCTTATTGGCAATCTTGCTTTGATAGAGCTGCCACAAGCCGTTGCGTTCGGAAGCATACACCAAGCTACGTCCGTCCGGTGCAAAGTCCACATTACGTTCCTGCTGAGGCGTATTGGTAATTTGCTTGGTGGTCTTGTATTCGGTCGAAGTCACATACACATCCCCACGGAGGATGAAAGCCACTTCCTTGCCTTCGGCAGAAAGAGCGATTTCGGTAGCACCACTGCTCTTGATTTGGCGGATGATGTCACGGTCTATCTTGTCGGTCACTACCTTGATGGCTACCTTCTGTGGTTGACCGCCTTCTTTCAAGGTATAGATGCCACCGTCGTAACCATAGCACAACGTACCATTGTTGGCACGGCTAAGGAAGCGTACCGGATGCTTTTCGTGCTTGGTCACTTGGGTAGATTGGCCGTTGTTGATGTTTGCCTTGAAAACATTGAACGTGCCTTTTTCTTCGCTCAAGTAATAATAAGTATCGGCACTGGCCCATACCGGATTGCGGTCTTCACCACTGAACGAAGACAAACGTTTGTAAGTACGTTCGCCATCCAATGTGCACATCCAGATGTCACGGGTGATGGAGGAAACATGATGCTTTCTCCAAGGGTCTTCGTAACCCTTCTTGTCGTGATAGAGCAATGTCTTTCCGTCGGCCGACAGACTGATGTCTTCCATCGGCATGGAAGAGAACATCACCGGACGTCCTCCCGAAGTGCTTACTTCGTATACTTGCGGGAATTGTGACGATGGAAACTGCATGTCGTCTACCGATGGAAGGATATTGGCTTGGAAAAGGATGTGTTCATTGTCCTTGAATGCCAATGGAGTTTCGTTGCCCGAATGGGTAGTCAAGCGGGTAGGTACTCCACCTTCCTTGTTGACAATGTAAATGTCCATTCCACCCAAGCGGTCGCTGGCAAAAGCTATTTTCTGACCGTTGGGACTCCACATCGGACGGGTGTCATGTGCCGGATGGGTCGTTATCTGACTGGCACGTCCACCATTGGTAGGGACGGTGTAAATGTCGCCTTTGTATGAAAAGGCTATCTGAGTACCATCGGGAGAGATGGTGCAATAGCGCATCCATGCAGCATCATCGGCTGCATAGGCATGAAGTGACAGCATCAGGGCTGCCACAGCTAACATTTTTTTCTTCATATGTGTAGTAGATTTTAGTGTGCTATGAGAATTATCTTCGTTGGAAGAACTTTCGGATTCGTTTGATAATCTTGAAGCCGGTCATTACACCATTGAAGATGGCTATGCCGGAGCTGAAGTTGTTGCTCAGTAGTTTGGCTCCACCTATCACTTCAGAAGGATGGAACAATTCACGGGCCTGATCGGCTATCCGTTGCTTCGATGCCCGGATTTTAGCCAGTTTATCTGCTTTCTGTTGGCATATCATATCCAACGTAATCACGGTCTTGGGAGTATTTTGTTGGGTATTCATGCTCATTTGTCGTTAAGAAGTAAGTTGGCTAGAAAGTTCGTCAAGGGTTGGATGATGAGTCGTTTGCGCAACCAATAGATAACCAGCCCTAGGCCCAGGATGCCCAAGGTAATGATAGCATAGCTGTTCATCAGTCCCCCGACATGAGGTTCCAATATATAGGCCAAGGTGAACGACAGGTAGAACAAGGCGATCATCCCCAGTACCACCAATATGAGAATCAATATCAGGGTAGAAAGTAGGACGGTCAGCTTGTGGGTAATGTCCAGCTTCACATAATCTTTCTGCAAGTCCACATAATGCTTCACTTCCGTGAGGAGAGCTTGCAGGCTGTCGATGGTTTTATCAGTTGCAAACATGATTGTCTTTTCTAATCTCCCCCTTTGCAGGGGGAGTACGTTTTTTAATCCACGGCATCCTTTACTTCAGAAGCAATCTTGTCTACCAGTTCATCCATTTCCGAACGGTTCAACTTGATTCCCTTTTCACGAAGGATATCCTTAATTTTCTGACGAGTGTCCACGCCCTTTTCAGGAGCAAACAAAATACCGAATGCTGCACCGATTGCGGCTCCGCCCAAGAATGCAGCCAAGAAGTTCAAACCTTTCATAGTTAATATATATTAGTGTTTCCACAAAGCTAACAAAAATATTTGGAATATGTTTCTCTTTTGGATGGAAATTGTTATTTTTGCACCAAAATTTATCTTCGGACAATAATATTAACAAATAAAGAACAATAGAAAATGAAGAAATTAGTTGTATTGGGCATGGGATTGTGCCTTGCATTGGCGTTTACTTCTTGTAAATCAAGCGAAAGTGCATACAAGAAAGCTTATGAAAAAGCTAAACAACAGGAATTGGCAGAAGCTCAGGTAGCAGAAGAAGCTCCGGCAGCAGCTCCTGTAGTAGCCGCTCCAGTAGCTACCGCTCCGGCAGCTCCGGTAGCAGTAGGTACAGTTCGTGAAGAAAAGGTACAATTGGTGTCTGGCGATGGCTTGAAGGCATACAGTGTAGTTTGCGGTAGCTTCGGTGTGAAGGCTAATGCAGATGGCTTGAAGGCTAAGTTGGACAACGACGGTTATAACGCAAAGGTGGTTTACAATGCTGAAAGAAACATGTATCGCGTGATTGTTTCATCGTTCGATGACCGTGTTCAGGCTGCTCAGGCAAGAGACAGCTTCAAGGCTAAGTATCCTAACAATGCTGAATTCCAGAAGTCTTGGTTGCTTTACGCAAGATAATATTTTAGATAAAAAATCAAAAAAAAGCGGTTGCATGACAGCAACCGCTTTTTATTTTGTACTTTTGCACCTTGTATGGGTAGAATATTAGCAATAGATTACGGAAAAAAGCGAACGGGGATAGCTGTGACAGACATTTTGCAGATAATTGCGAATGGACTGACTACCGTTGCAACGACCGAACTGATGGACTTTCTCCTGAAGTATGTGGAGAAGGAACCGGTGGAACGCATCATTGTGGGACATCCGAAGCAGATGAACAACGAGGATTCGGAAAACATGAAGCGAATCGTTCCCTTTGTCAATCAGTTGAAGAAGAAGCTTCCCCAAATTCCAGTGGAAATGATAGACGAACGCTTTACCTCGGTATTGGCACATCAGGCGATGCTCGATGGAGGCTTGAAGAAGAAAGCCCGTCAAGACAAGGCGTTGGTGGATGAAATCAGTGCTACGATTATCCTACAATCTTATTTGGAGTCGAAAAAATATCAGTTTAAATTATAAAAGGAAAAGAAATGATTTTACCAGTTTATATCTACGGGCAACCCGTATTGCGTAAGGTAGCGGAAGACATTACACCGGATTATCCGAACTTGAAGCAGTTGATTGAAAACATGTTTGAAACCATGGACCGTGCAGATGGATGTGGATTGGCGGCTCCGCAGATTGGATTGCCTATCCGTGTGGTGGTGATTGACCTCGACGTCATGTCGGACGATTTTCCTGAATACAAAGGATATCGCAAGGCATTCATCAATCCGCATATTATCGAAACCAACGACGAGACCGATTCTCAGGAGGAAGGTTGTCTCAGCTTGCCGGGCATTCACGAACCGGTGAAACGTCCGACCAAAATCCATGTGAAATACCTGGATGCGGACCTCAAGGAACACGATGAATGGGTGGAAGGATTCGAGGCACGCTGTATGCAGCATGAGTTCGACCACTTGGAAGGCAAGATGTTCATCGACCATCTTTCGGCTTTGCGCAAGCAGATGATTAAGGGAAAGTTGAACAACATGCTGAAGGGTAATGTCCGTTGTTCCTATAAGGTAAAGACTGTGAAATAAATGAAGCGTCGTCTTACATATCTTTTATTGTTGGTCGTATGTCCGCTGATGGGCTGGGCACAAATCAATACGGAGCGCGTGATGGCCATCGGGCGGAATGCGCTTTATTTCGAGGATTATGTCTTGTCCATCCAGTATTTCAATCAGGTCATCAATGCCAAGCCTTATTTGGCTGACCCTTACTTTTTCCGTGGATTGGCAAAAATCAACTTGGATGATTTCTCCGGTGCTGAACGTGACTGTACGGAAGCCATCGAGCGTAACCCGTTTGTGGTCAACGCTTACCAGATACGTGGCTTGGCCCGTATTCAGCAAGAAAAGCTGGCAGATGCCGTGAAGGATTATCAGAAGGCATTGGAGCTGGACCCGGAAAACGTGGCTTTGTGGCATAACTTGGCTTTGTGCCGTATCCGTCAGAAGGAGTATGATGCAGCCAAGAATGATTTGGACCGCTTGATTGTCATCTCTCCCCGTTATACCAAGGCTTATCTGATGAGAGGAGAGGTGAGCTTGCAACAGAAAGATACATTGACCGCTGAAAAGGATTTCAATTACGCGATTGAGATTGACCGTTATGACCCGGATACATGGGCTTCCCGTGCCATGCTTTATTTGATGAAAGACAAGTATAAGGAGGCGGAAGAGGATTTGGGAAAGGCCATCCATCTCTCCGTGCGTAATCCGGGATTGTACATCAACCGTGCCTTGTCCCGTTATCACCAGAACAATCTCCGTGGTGCCATGGCTGACTATGACTTGGCACTCGATATGGACGCCAACAACTTTATCGGTCACTATAACCGTGGGTTGCTCCGTGCCCAGGTAGGGGACGACAACCGTGCCATCGAAGACTTCAACTTTGTCATCGAAATGGAACCGGACAACATGATGGCCATCTTCAACCGTGGATTGTTGCTCGACCAGACGGGTGACCTCCGTGGTGCCATCAAGGACTATACCCGAGTGTTGGAAGAATATCCGAATTTCCTGGCCGGGTACCAATACCGTGCTGCTGCCCGTAAGAAGTTAGGAGACAAGAGAGGTGCCGAAGCCGATGAACTGGTGGTGCTGAAGGCACACTTGGATATGCAGAATGGTGTGCAGAAGCAGACAGCCGACAACAAGGAAAAGACCCGTAAGAAGTCGGACAAGAACATGAACAATTACCGCAAGATTGTGGTTGCCGATAACGACGGTACGGAAGAAAAGTACAAGAACGACTATCGTGGTCGTGTACAGGACCGTAATGTGACGATTGTTCCGCAACCGATGTTCGTGCTGACTTATTATGAAAAGCCGAATGACGTGAAGCTCCAGGTATATTATTATAAGTATATAGACGAGTTGAACAGCCAGCATACGTATCCGGAACCTTTGTTGATTACGAATGAGGAGGCGGCATTGACGGAAGAACAGGCCAACAAACATTTTGCTTCTATCGATGAACAGACCAGCGCCATTGTGGAGAATCCGAACGATGTCCACAAGCGCTTTGCCCGTGCCCTCGATTTCTATTTGGTACAAGATTTGGACAATGCCTTGAACGACTTGAACGAAGCCATCAAATGCGAGCCCCATTTCTTCTTACCTTATTTTAATAGAGCCATCGTCCGTTATAAGAAGATGGAATACGAACGGGTAACCCAGAATTATGAAAAGAAGGACAACAAACCGGGAGGTACCTTGCCGGCCTTGAAGGGAGCCGACCATGAAATGGTGAAGCGCGACCTGGACAAGGTGATAGAACTGGCTCCGGATTTTGTCTTTGCTTATTATAATAGAGGTAATATCCTGGCGGCTCTGAAAGATTATCGGGCAGCGATTGTGGATTACGACCGCACCTTGGAGTTGGACCCGAATCTGGCCGAGGCCTATTACAATCGTGGCTTGACCCACATTTTCTTGGGCAATAATCGACAGGGCGTACAGGACTTGAGTAAGGCCGGAGAGCTGGGATTGTACTCGGCATACAATATCATTAAGCGCTTTACGGAAAGAACTGAATAACATTTTTGAATAAAAGTAGCTGTAATCCAAAAGATTTAACTATTTTTGCAGCTTCGAAAAAGAATATAACAAAAGAATTATGATAAAGATAACATTCCCCGACGGCTCCGTTCGTGAATATAACGAAGGAGTGACTGGTCTGCAGATTGCAGAAAGTATCAGTTCACGTTTGGCACAAGACGTGTTGGCTTGTGGCGTGAATGGTGAAACAATGGATTTGTCTCGTCCTATCAATGAAGATGCCAATATCGTGCTTTATAAGTGGGACGATGCAGAAGGTAAGCATGCATTCTGGCACACAAGTGCACACTTGTTGGCCGAAGCGTTGCAGGAACTCTATCCGGGCATCCAGTTCGGTATCGGTCCTGCCATCGAAAACGGTTTCTACTACGACGTAGATCCGGGTGAAGCAACCATCAAGGAAGGTGACTTGGCAGCTATCGAAAAGAAGATGGTAGAATTGGCAGCCAAGAAGGAAGTACTCGTACGTCAGGACATCAGCAAGGCAGATGCATTGAAGATGTTTGGCGAACGTGGCGAAACCTACAAGTGTGAGTTGATTTCTGAACTCGAAGACGGTACTATCACTACTTATACACAAGGCGCATTTACTGACCTTTGCCGTGGTCCTCACTTGATGACTACTGCTCCTATCAAGGCCATCAAGTTGCTCTCTGTAGCCGGTGCATACTGGAGAGGTCAGGAAGACCGCAAGCAGTTGACACGTATCTATGGTATTACTTTCCCGAAGAAGAAGATGCTCGATGAATATCTGGCATTGCTCGAAGAAGCCAAGAAGCGTGACCACCGTAAGATTGGTAAGGAAATGGAACTCTTCATGTTCTCTGAAACTGTAGGTAAGGGCTTGCCGATGTGGTTGCCGAAGGGTACCGCTCTCCGTCTCCGCTTGGAAGACTTCTTGAAGCGTATCCAGAAGCGTTTCGGTTACCAGCAGGTAATGACTCCGCACATCGGTAACAAGGAGTTGTGGGTAACTTCTGGTCACTATGCAAAATACGGTAAGGACTCTTTCCAGCCGATTCATACTCCGGAAGAAAACGAAGAATACTTGTTGAAGCCGATGAACTGTCCTCACCACTGTGAGATTTACAAGTACAAGCCACGTTCATACAAGGATCTTCCTATCCGTTTGGCTGAATTCGGTACTGTATACCGTTACGAACAGAGTGGCGAATTGCACGGCTTGACCCGTGTACGTAGCTTTACTCAGGACGATGCACATATCTTCTGTCGTCCGGATCAGGTGAAGGATGAATTCTTGCGTGTAATGGATATCATCTTCATCATCTTCCGTGCGCTCGACTTCCAGAACTTCGAGGCACAGATTTCTCTCCGCGACAAGGAAAACCGTACCAAGTACATCGGTAGCGATGAAAACTGGGAACGCGCTGAACGTGCCATCGTGGAAGCTTGTGAAGAAAAGGGATTGAAGGCGAAGGTAGAATATGGCGAAGCTGCATTCTATGGTCCTAAGCTCGACTTCATGGTGAAGGACGCTATCGGCCGCCGTTGGCAGTTGGGTACTATCCAGGTAGACTATAACTTGCCTGAACGCTTCGAACTCGAATACATGGGTTCTGACAACTTGAAGCATCGTCCGGTAATGATTCACCGTGCTCCGTTCGGTTCTATGGAACGCTTCTGTGCCGTATTGATTGAACATACCGGTGGTAAGTTCCCATTGTGGTTGACTCCTGACCAGGCAGTGATTCTTC
>JAFTTU010000113.1 GCA_017466635.1 Bacteroides sp. | reverse complement strand
GCACGGAGAAACTTATCGGCCACGGGCGATACCATGAACACATCGGCACGAGTGATGACGTGCAGCTTGCGGTCGCGGAACGAGGTAACGAGCCCCAACGGGTCGTTCATACAGTTCTGATGGTTGCTGGCAATCAAACACGGTGTGCCATCTGCGGGAACTGCCTCGGGATTAACCACATACGTTTCCTTATAATAAATCTTATCGTGCAAAAAGCGGACGTATGCCTTGAACATGTGATACAGGCATCCCGGTTTCTCTATTTGCTCTTTACCTTCACTCATACTTTAAAATACACATTTTCGGAAAATTCGTGCAAAGGTAAGACATTTTTAGCAGAAATTCAATTTTTATCCGCGAGTTTTACAATTGACAAGAATTTAGAACATCGAATCTGCCAAATAGAATAAATACAGCTCGGATGATAAAAGATTGCAAAAAAACATGTAAATTTGCGTGGCTATTTATTCACCTAAATAAAAACTGACAGACATATGAATTTTTCCCCCGATGGTATTTTATTGATAGGTTCAGTGCTGACATTCTGCAGCATCCTCATCAGCAAGACGGGTTACCGTTTCGGCATCCCTACCCTCTTGCTTTTCCTTTTGGTAGGTATGTTATTCGGAAGCGACGGACTGGGGCTGCACTTCAATCAAGTGTCAGAGGCACAGTTCATCGGTATGATTGCCCTAAGCATCATCCTGTTTACTGGTGGAATGGATACCAAGCTGAAAGACATCAAGCCCATCATGGTGCAAGGTGTCTTGCTTTCCACCGTGGGCGTGCTGATGACCACTCTCCTTACCGGACTGTTCATCTTCTGGGTTTCTTCATGGAGCATTACTTCCATTTCTTTGCCATTGATGACCTCTATCCTGCTGGCGGCCACCATGTCTTCCACCGACTCAGCTTCAGTGTTCAACTTACTCCGTTCGCAGAAGATGCACCTGAAGGAAAATCTCCGTCCCATGTTGGAGTTGGAAAGCGGTAGTAACGACCCGATGGCGTATATGCTCACCATCGCCTTGATACAAGTCATCTCCAGCGGAGCCGAATTCAACTTCAGTTCCGTAGGCATCGATATCCTCATACAGTTTGCCGTAGGCGGCATCATCGGTTGGCTGCTCGGCAAGTTTTCCGTGTGGTTGAACAACAAAATCAACTTGTCCAATGGTTCCTTGTATCCTATCCTGTTGCTGAGTTTGATATTCATCACCTTCATCATCACCGACCGTCTAAAGGGTAATGGCTATCTAGCTGTATACATTGCCGGCGTGGTGGTAGGAAACAACAAACTGGTATTCCGCAAGGAAACAGACACCTTTATGAACGGGCTCACCTGGTTGGTACAAATCGTGATGTTCCTCACGCTTGGTTTGCTGGTAAATCCACACGAAATGCTGGCCATCGCTCCAGTGGCGTTGCTCATTGGTCTTTTCATGATAATCGTAGCCCGTCCGCTCAGCGTATTCGCTTGCCTGCTTCCTTTCCGTGAAATCAGCCTCCATGCCCGCACCTTCGTGTCGTGGGTGGGTTTGCGTGGCGCCGTACCCATCATCTTTGCCACCTATCCGGTAGTAGCTGAGATACCCGGTGCCGACCAGATTTTCAACATTGTGTTCTTTATCACATTGGTTTCCTTGATATTCCAAGGCATGACCATTGCCAAGGTGGCCCGAATGCTTCACCTCGACTTGCCGGAAGAAAAGACAGGCAATGAATTTGGCATCGAGCTTCCGGATGAAATTGATTCCCAGTTGATGGACCAAACCTTGACCGCTGAAATGTTGGAAAACGGCAACCGTCTGATGGATATGAACATCCCGAAGGGTACACTCGTAATGATTATCAAGCGCGGCGAACGTTTCATCGTCCCCAATGGTCAGTTGGAACTGAAAGTGGGCGACAAGTTGCTTTACATTTCAGAAGGAGGGAAAGATGAGGGATGAGTTTTTTGAGTTGTGAGTTATGTGAGTTGTGACAACTTTATAAAAAAGGTGGATGTGCCGAGGCACATCCACCTTTACTTTATATAATAATAAGGATTAGCAGCTCAACTTGCCATCAGAACCAAGCACGTTGATGATTTTGTGCTTGTACATCTTTTCCATATTGTCACGAGCTGGGCCCAAGTACTTACGTGGGTCGAATTCAGCTGGCTTTTCAGCGAAAGTCTGACGGATAGCAGCAGTCATAGCCAAACGAGAGTCAGAGTCGATGTTGATCTTACATACAGCCGACTTAGCTGATTCACGCAACCATTCTTCTGGGATACCGATAGCAGCCTTCAAAGCACCACCGAACTTGTTGATAGTTTCAACTTCTTCCTGTGGAACTGAAGAAGATCCGTGCAATACGATTGGGAAGCCCGGCAACTTAGCTTCAACAGCCTTCAATACGTCGAATGCCAATGGAGGAGGAACCATGCGACCAGTTTCAGGGTCGATAGTACATTGTTCCGGAGTAAACTTGTAAGCACCGTGAGAAGTACCGATTGAGATAGCCAATGAGTCACAACCTGTGCGAGTAGCGAAATCGATTACTTCTTCTGGGTCAGT
>JAFTTU010000049.1 GCA_017466635.1 Bacteroides sp. | reverse complement strand
GACTGAGCTAAGGAAGAATTTGCATTGAGTTTTTTGCTCTTCCTCTTGGACTTGAACCAAGGACCCTCTGATTAACAGTCAGATGCTCTAACCGACTGAGCTAAGGAAGAATGTTTCTTTCTCAAATGCGGTGCAAAGATATAGGCTTTTTTTGAACTGTGCAATAGTTTGGGCAATTTTTTTTCAAGAAAATGAAAAAAAGTGCGTTTTTGCCTGTTTGGGAGAAGAAATTAAGTTAAATAATGGGTAAGTTCTGCATAGATAAGAGAAATTATGCCTTATTTTGCATTCCTAAATAAATGAAGGTATGAAAAGAAACGGAAAATTCATCAGTATATGTATTGGTATCCTCTTGGTAGGGAGTGTATTCTTTGGATTCAATAAGGAAGACGACCGGAATTTCCAGATTGTGAAAAGTCTGGATGTGTTCAATTCAGTGTTCAAGGAACTGGACATGTTCTATGTAGATTCGATAGATCCGAAAGAAGTGGTGGAATATGGTATTCGTGCCATGTTGGCAAAAACCGACCCTTATACGGAATATTATCCGGAAGAAGACAATACGCTGAAGGAAATGACTACCGGCAAGTTTGGTGGCATCGGTTCAGTTATCCGTTATTACAGTCCTCGCAAGCGAGTAGCCATCATCGAGCCTTCCGAAGGACATCCGGCGGCAGAAGCGGGCTTGAAGGCAGGTGACATTATCATGGAAATCAATGGAAAGGATATGGCACAAGGCGACCGTATTCCGAATGACTTGACTTCTTATGTGAGCGATAATCTCCGTGGGGATCCGGGTACCCTTTGTATTATAAAAGTAGAACGTCCGACCTCGGACAGTACTTATGTGCCTATGGAATTCAAGGTGACTCGTGGAACTATCCGTACGAATCCGGTGCCATATTATGGAATGTTGAACGATAGTATCGGCTATATTTTTATCAGTACTTTCTCGGTAGAAGGATGTTCCAAAGAAGTGAAACGTGCTTTGATTGAACTGAAACAACAAGGAGCTTCTTCATTGGTCATTGACTTGCGAGGTAATACAGGTGGTTTGTTGAGTGAAGCGGTGAATGTGGTGAACTTCTTTGTGCCGAAGGGAAAGGAAATCGTGAAGACCAAGGGTAAGTTCAAACAGATGGACCATGCTTATCGTACCATGAACGAGCCTATCGATTTGGAAATCCCGTTGGCGGTATTGGTAGACGGAGGAACGGCTTCGGCTGCTGAGATCTTGTCTGGTTCGTTACAGGACTTGGACCGTGCGGTGATTATTGGTAATCGTACCTATGGTAAGGGGTTGGTTCAGACCTTGCGTGATCTTCCGTATAACAGCAGCATGAAAATTACGACAGCCAAATATTATATTCCTAGCGGTCGTTGTGTGCAGGCTATTGACTATTCCAAGCGGAATTCCGATGGTTCCATCGCCCGTACACCGGATAGCTTGACCAATGTCTTCCATACGGCAGCTGGTCGTGAAGTGCGTGATGGCGGAGGTATCCGTCCGGACATTGAGGTGAAGATGGACAAGACACCGAACATTCTGTTCTATTTGGTGAACGATGACCAGATTTTTGATTATGCAACTCAATACGTCATCCAGCATCCGACCATTCCTGAAGTGAAGGATTTCCAATTGACCGATGCCGATTATGCGGATTTCAAGGCTATGTTGAAGAGACGTAACTTTACTTATGACCGTCAGAGCGAAGAGGTTTTGAAGAAGTTGAAAGAGTTTGCAGAGTTTGAGGGCTATATGGAGAATGCAAAGGACGAGTTTGCCGCTTTGGAAAAGAAGCTTCAGCACAACTTGGATTTGGAGTTAGACCGTTTTGCCAAGGATATCAAACCGTTGATAGCGGAAGAGATTGTGAAGCGTTATTATTTCGAGAAGGGTGCCGTACAGGAAACGTTGAAGGATGATGCCGATTTGAAGAAAGCTCTGGAAACGTTGCAGCAGCCAGAAGAGTACAAGAAGGTACTTACAGTTGCAGCGAAATAATTTTTATTAGGCACGGATTACACGGATTTCACGGATTGAGTTGATGTAAACACCCACTAAAAACCGTGTAATCCGTGAAATCCGTGCCTAAAATTAGTAGCTAAAGCTATCAATTACTTTTCTATATAATCCCCATTGCTACGAATCAGCTCGATGAGCTTTTCCACGGCTTGTTCTTCGGGGATGTTCTTTTCAATGCATTCCTTTTTCTTATAGAGACTCACCTTGCCACGACCGGCACCTACGTATCCATAATCAGCATCCGCCATTTCGCCGGGACCGTTTACAATGCAGCCCATAATACCAATCTTCAAGCCTTTGAGGTGTGAAGTAGCGGCTTTGATGCGGGCAATGGTGGCTTCGAGGTCGTAGAGCGTGCGGCCACAGCCTGGGCAAGAAATATATTCTGTTTTGCTGGTGCGTACACGGCCTGCCTGCAGGATACCAAATGCGGTGCTGTCTACGACCTGATGCGGAAGGGTACCTTGGTTGAACAGGAAGATACCATCGCAAAGTCCGTCAAAAATGATGGCGCCCATATCGGCGGCAGCTTTGATTTGCAAATCTTCAGCCGTTTCTTCTTGATAGTGCTGGAAGAAAACAACCGGATTGGTCAAACCTTCTTCCATCATCTCGAACAGCATGCCACGGAATTCACCCAAGCGGTTGATGTGGTTGCTTTGTGCGATAAGCACTACCTCCGGATGTACTTTGAGGGCAGCTATCACTTCGCGGTTCAATGCCATGTAAGGAAGGAAAAGGAACTTCAATTCTGCTTTGGTGTAATGTAGTTCCATCATTTGCTGGTAATTGAATGCCGGATAGATATTGGGAGTTCCTTCTTTCCAATCGTTGGCATCCACAATATAGCCAATGTCTTCCCGGATATTCTGAGGCAATGTCTGTCCGCAATAGATATAGTCGGGTTTGAATTGTTCGTCCATTTCGTCCGATTCATCCAAACGTTCCGATATGACTACCGGCAGGTTGTCACCACCGATGTTCTTCACCGCGGCTGTTTTCCGATGCGATGGCGAGAGGTAGTTGAAACCTTCAGGAACTCGTCCCGGAATGTATGGATGGCCTTCACGCCCGATGATGTAATCCACTAACTTGCGTGCCACTGGTATTTCGGCTTCAGGGGCTTCGCTCAACGATACACGAATGGTGTCGCCCAAACCATCGGCCAACAAAGTACCGATACCCAATGCCGACTTGATGCGACCGTCTTCGCCGTCCCCTGCTTCGGTTACACCGAGGTGCAACGGGAATGCCATGCCTTCCTTTTCCATTTCTGCTGCCAAAAGGCGGACGGTCTTGATCATGACTACCGTATTCGATGCCTTGATGGAAATGACTACATCCATGAATTGTTCGGCTACACAGATGCGTAGGAATTCCATGCACGATTCTACCATGCCTTCCGGAGTGTCGCCGTAACGGGACATGATGCGGTCTGAAAGCGAACCGTGGTTCACACCGATGCGGATAGCTGTATGATTCTCCTTACATATATGAAGGAAAGGAATCAGACGGGCACGGATTTTTTCGATTTCCAGTGCATATTCCTCATCGGTATACTCCAATTTCTTGAAGGTACGGGCAGCGTCAACGTAATTACCCGGATTGATACGTACTTTCTCCACATATTGGGCAGCTACGTCGGCCACGTTGGGGTTGAAGTGTACGTCTGCTACCAACGGGGTGTCATAACCTTGCGAACGGAGACCAATGTTGATGTTCATCATGTTTTCCGCTTCGCGTACTCCTTGGGTGGTCATACGTACATATTCACCACCTGCATCAATGATGCGTTTGGCCTGTTCTACGCAGGCTTCCGTGTCCAGTGTGACGGTGTTCGTCATACTCTGGATGCGGATAGGATGAGCGCCACCCATAGGAGTGGCGCCAATGTTTACTTCTGTCGCCTGACGGCGGGAGTAGTTGAATAAATCCATTAATTCGTCTTATAAGTGTATTTCACTTCTTTCAGTTCTTCGTTGGCCTTTACAATCTTGTTCTTCAAACTTGTCTTGTAGTCGGCAAACTTGGTGGCCAATTCAGCATCTCCCAATGCCAATATCTGTACGGCAAGGATAGCCGCATTCATGGCACCGTTGATAGCTACCGTAGCAACCGGTATGCCAGGAGGCATCTGAATGATGGAATAGAGGGCATCCACTCCGTCGAGTACAGAACCTTTGATAGGTACACCAATCACCGGCAGCGTAGTGCTGGCAGCGATGACACCCGGCAAAGCAGCCGCCATACCAGCAGCAGCGATAATCACCTTGATACCACGACCTGCAGCGTTCTTGGCAAATTCCTCGACCGCTTCGGGAGTACGGTGAGCCGAGAGGGCGTTCATTTCAAAGGGTACCTGCATTTCATCCAACAACTTGGCGGCCTTCTCCATGACAGGAAGGTCGGAGGTACTACCCATGATAATACTTACAATCGGTTTCATCCTTTTTTCTTTTTATTATTCCAAACCAGCTTGGTAAGCAGCAGCATCCAACAAACCTTCGATGTCAGCAGCGTTGTTTGGCTTGATCTTGATCAACCAGCCTTCGCCGTATGGATCTTGGTTCACGAGTTCAGGATTGTCTGCCAATGCTTCGTTTTGGCACAAAACTTCACCTGCTATAGGGAGGAACAAGTCCGATACAGTCTTTACTACTTCGATAGTACCGAATACTTCACCGGCTTCCAATGTTTCGCCTTCAGTCGGGATGTCGATGAATACGATATCGCCCAATTGGTCTTGTGCGTAATCTGTGATACCTACGATTGCTTCATCACCTTCAATGCGAATCCATTCGTGTTCGCTAGTGTACTTTACGTTAGTTGGGAAATTCATAATGTATAATTTAGAGGGTTAATATTAATTTTTTTCAAATAAACAAAATTCCTATGATTCCACAAAACATTCCGGCCACAAATCCAAGTATGACCTCCAACAAAGTGTGTTGATGGTAGGAAATACGGGCTGTACCTTGGATGCCGGAGAGCAAAATGAAACCACAGAGCCACCAAACGGGATTGAATTGGAACAATAAACTGTACGAAAGCAATCCGGCGATGGACATGCCACATCCAGCCAAATGAATACTGACTCTCCAACGGAGATTCAGGAGCAGGCATACTACCAGGCAGATGGCCATACCCATGATAATGCTGGAAAAATAATGGGGGAAATGCATTCTGTACATGGTGATGAGGCAAGTGGCGTAGCTCATCAAAGTCAGAATGTATGGAATGAATCGTCTGGGACGGGAACCTAACTCGTCCATGCTGCATTTGTTCAACCATTTATATAGGCTGATGAACAGCAGAGGGGATATGATTGTAAAAGAAGTGACAATGCTTAATACAAATGCCACATACTGAATGGGCATGATGTTCAGGTATGTGAAACAGAACAGCAATATATAGGCATACAGAGGAATCAAGAGGGGATGGAACAAGACGGACAAAAGACGTGAAACGGCTTTCATGGCCGGTTCCGAACTTGTCTTGCTCTCTTCGACTGGGTATGCTTTTTCTTCTGTTGCTATCATAATCTTCTCAAACGTGCGGTTGGAATATTCAATTGTTGCCGATACTTGGCGACGGTTCGACGGGCTATCGGGTAGCCTTTCTCTCTCAAGATGTCTGCCAACTCATCGTCGTTGTACGGATTTTCCTTGTTCTCATGCTCCACAGCTTCTTTCAAAAGCTGCTTGATTTCACGGATGGACAGTTCTTCGCCTTCTTCGGTGGTAAAACCATCGCTGAAGAAGAATCTCAACGGGAAGATGCCATAATTGGTCTGTACATATTTGCTGTTGCTCACTCGGGAGATGGTCGAAATGTCCAGTTTGGCCTTTTCGGCTACATCCTTCAGAATCATCGGTTTCAATAGCGTCTCGTCTCCTTCCAAGAAGAACGGACGTTGGAGGTCGATGATGATTTGCATGGTAGTGAGCAGCGTCAGTTGGCGTTGCTTGATGGCGTTGATGAATCCTTGGGCGGCATCTACTTTCTGTTTCAGGAAAAGGAAAGCATCTTTGGATTCTTTGCTTTGGTTCTCCTTGTTGGTAGTATGCTCTTCCAACAATTCATTGAATTCCCGGCTCAAACGCAACTCCGGTACGTTTCCGTTGTTGAGGGTGAGACTAATGCTTCCGTCTTCCTCGGTTTCTACCAGGAAGTCGGGAATGATTTGTTGGAAATTCTTGCCGACGATATCTCCCAACGAGCTTCCTGGCCGTGGATTGAGCTTGGTCAGTTCGTTGATGGCTTCATCGTATGTTTCTTCGCTGATGTCCAGGCGTTGAATAATCTTTTCCTTGTTTTTTCGGGTAAAATCATCGCAATACTTCTCGATGATTTCTACCTCTATTTTCTTTAAAGGTGAATCCGGCTTTCGCTTGAGTTGAAGCAACAAGCATTCCTGCAAGTTTCGTGCACCGATGCCTGCAGGGTCGAATTCCTGAATGATGGACAAGATACGTTCCACCTCTGCAGCATCCGTATAGATACCTCGATAGAGGGCAAGCTCGTCGATGAGTGTCTGGATGTCTTTGCGGAGGAGACCGTCATCGTCCAATGAACCAATCAGGTATTCGGCCATGATTTCCTCTTCCTCATTGAGGTGCTGCATTCTCAGTTGTTCCAACAGCATTTCGTAAAAGGATACGGAGTCGGAGAAAGGAATTTCTTCGGCTACTTCTCCTTTGCTTCGGTTGTGCTCTTGCAATTTATAGTCTGGAATATCGTCTTCTGTCCGGTAGTCTCCCAAAGAGATGTCTTCGTTAGCATACAGGTCTTCTTCGTTGAAGTCGGAATCGATATCGGAATCTTGTTCTGTGATTTCCTTTCCTTCTTCCAAAGCCGGATTGTCCAGAATTTCAGCACGGACACGTTCTTCCAATTCCATGGTAGGAAGTTCCAGCAACTTGACCACCAGGATTTGATGAGGCGACAAGCTCTGGGTGAGCATTTGCGCCTGTGTCTGTATCTGAGATGAACTTTGCGACATAGTTTCGTTGATCTATTTTTGTTTCGAGGACAAAAATAGTAATTATTTCTAATATCGGAAACTACTGCCCCCTAAGAATTCTCTCAAAAGAGAAGTTGGTGGCAATTCTTTGTCTTGTAAAGGCACGAAATATTCCAGGAATTTCCGTAAACGATAGGCTTCCGAATATTCCGGGCGGTTGTTGGGAACTTTACGGAGAATCGGTTCGGCATAGTCCTTGATGATGGCCAATTCGAACAAAAGGGCGGAATTGAACATCACATCGGCGTTTTCTTGATAAGGGAAAATCCATTTGTCTTCACCGGCACGGACACTCGGCCATCGGTTGATGGTTTCTTCGGCCGAATAGCCTCGATACTTGTAGTCGCGGATGATGCGGCGAAGCAATCGATTGTCGGTGGTCGGGATGTAATTGTGGTTGTCCAACAAGATGGTAGTCAAAGCCGAGACGTAAATCTTGAACTTGCTTTCTGCCGGAATCTGGGGAGTCAATTCCGGATTCAAGGCATGGATACCTTCGAGTATCAGAATCATGTTGTCTTCCAACTTCAAGTGATTGCCACTCATTTCCCGAATGCCGGTAGTGAAGTTGAAGCGCGGAAGTTCCACCTCCTCTCCATTCAGCAAAGCTTGCAATTGCTGGTTGAAGAAGTCCAGGTCGAGGGCATAAAGGGACTCGTAATCGTAATTTCCGTTTTCGTCTTTGGGAGTCTTTTCCCTATCCACAAAATAATCATCCAAAGAGACGGGATAGGGTCTCAGGCCATTGGCCATCAACTGAACGCTCAAACGCTTGCTGAAGGTGGTCTTGCCGGATGAAGAAGGCCCCGAAATAAGAATCAACTTCACCGGTTGTCCCTTTTGTCCCCGGTTGAAAATCTCATCGGCGATTTGAGAGATACGTTTTTCTTGCAAAGCTTCGGATACATTGATGAGTTCGGTCGCATATCCGTCATTGCAAGCTTTGTTGAAGTCGCCCACGGTGCCGATGCCTAGAATCTGGTTCCAACGGCGGTGTTCCTTGAACACTTCCAGCATCTTCTCTTGCTTTACGACTTCTTCCAATTTGCTCGGATTGGAACGGTTGGGGACTTGAAGCAACAAGCCATCGTAATATTTCACCAAGTCGAAGAGATGGATGTAACCGGTGCTGGGCAACAGGCTACCGTAATAATAATCGATGGTGTCACCCAACGTATAATAATAGGAATAGAGATTGCCGGAAGTTTCCAACAAACGTACCTTGTCCATCATTCCTTTTTGTCGGAACAGTTCAACGACTTCGGTAGTATGTCTTTCGAAGCGTTCGAAAGGAAGATTCTCGGCGATGATTTCTTTCATCCGTTGCTTGATGCGTTGCACATCATCCAGACCGATGGCACGGTCTTCCAATTTCAAGCGGCAATAATATCCTTTCGATACCGGATGCTCCAATACGATGCTTCCATTGGGATAAAGGTCTTCTACGGCCTTGCATAGAATGAAACATAAAGAACGGACATAGGTTCGCATGCCTGAAGAGCAATAGATGTCCTGAAACTCTATATCCTTATTATTATATACACGGAAAGTCAAACTTTCCACTTTGTTGTTGACTTTGGCACTGACCGGACCATAGGGCATATTCAGCTCAAATCCCGAATAAATGTCTAAAAGTGAAATTCCGATGGGAAAACTTTTTGATTTATTAATATTTTTGCAATATATTTGTAACATATTAGTAATACTTATCTCAGTGGTTAATGGTTACGGCTGTTAAGTTACTGAATAAAAATGGAAAACACTAATTCATAACATAATTAATTAAAGGATGGAATATTCTTTTTATGATTTATTAAAATTGCTGGGCTCTCTGGCAATGTTCCTTTACGGAATGAAAATTATGAGTGAGGGACTTCAAAAGTTCGCGGGTGACAGACTCCGTAGCATCCTCACTGCAATGACCACCAACCGTGTAACCGGCGTTTTGACCGGTGTTCTTATCACAGCGTTGATTCAATCTTCGTCCGCTACCACCGTAATGGTAGTAAGTTTTGTTAATGCCGGTTTGCTGAGCTTGTCCCAATCCATCGGTGTTATCATGGGTGCCAATATCGGTACCACGGTAACTGCCTGGATTATCTCGGCCTTGGGCTTTAAGGTGGATATGGCTGCCATGTCCTTGCCTTTGTTGGCAGTAGGTGTACCTTTGCTGTTCTCCGGCAAGAGTAACCGTAAGTCCATCGGTGAATTTATCTTCGGTTTCTCTTTCTTGTTCATGGGCTTGTCCTTGTTGAAAGCTAATGCTCCTGACTTGGGCCGTAATCCGGAAATGCTTTCATTCGTTCAGAATTATACCGATATGGGCTTTGCCTCAGTTATCCTGTTCGTGCTCATTGGTACAGTACTGACCATGATTGTGCAGGCTTCTGCGGCGACAATGGCCATTACCTTGATTATGTGTGCCAACGGTTGGATTAGCTTTGAGTTGGGTGCTGCTTTGGTACTGGGTGAAAATATTGGTACTACCATAACTGCCAACTTGGCTGCCTTGACCGGTAATACACAATCCCGAAGAGCGGCAATGGCGCACTTGGTGTTCAACATTTTTGGGGTGATTTGGGTACTCTGCCTCTTCAAACCGGTAACTATGGGCGTTTCCTGGTTTGTAGAAGACATTATGCAGACCGTTGATCCTGCCGTAGCCGTATCGTTCAAGCTTTCTGCATTCCATACAGCTTTCAATATCTGTAACGTACTTATCTTGATTTGGTTCGTGAAGTTCATCGAAAAGACCGTTTGCAAGATTATTCCTCAGAAGGAAGTGGACGAAGAATACCGCCTGCGTTTCATTACCGGTGGCTTGCTCTCTACTGCTGAACTTTCTATCGTTCAGGCTCGTAAGGAAATCAACTTGTTTGCAGAACGTATGCGTCGTATGTTCGGCATGTTGAAGACATTGCTTCATGAAACCAATGAAAATGAATTCAACAAGTTGTTCAGCCGTATCGAAAAGTATGAAAACATCAGTGACAACATGGAATTGGAAATTGCCAACTATTTAAATAAGGTATCGGAAGGACGCTTGAGTTCTGAAAGTAAGTTAGAAATCCGTGGCATGTTGCGTGAAGTAACCGAAATCGAAAGTATCGGTGATAGCTGTTACAACTTGGCCCGTACCATCAACCGTAAGCGTAATGGTGGCAGTGAATTTACTGAAAAGCAGTACGAACACATTCATCAGATGATGCAGTTGACTGACGATGCATTGGCTCAGATGATTGCTATCGTGGAAGATGATTATCATGTGGTGGATGTGAACAAGACATTCAACCTCGAAAATGAAATCAACAATTATCGTGCCCAATTGAAGAACCAGAATGTAGTAGACGTTAATAATAAGGAATACGACTATCAGATGGGTGTTCACTATATGGATATCATTGGTGAATGTGAAAAGTTGGCTGACTATGTGGTGAATGTAGTGGAAGCCCGCACCAATGTGAAGGAAAAGAAGACCAACGAAAACCGTTGATAAATAGAAAAGGTGGAGTTTTGCTCCACCTTTTCTAATTTATATGCACGGTCAATTATTTCTTCTTTTCGATTTCCAACAATTCAACTTCGAAAATCAAAGTAGAGAATGGCTTGATTTGACCACCAGTTTCACGAGCACCGTAAGCCAATTCCTGTGGAATATAAAGTTCCCACTTAGAACCAACAGGCATCATAGTCAAAGCTTCTGTCCAACCCTTGATTACTTGGTCTGCACGGAAAGTAGCAGGAGCGTTACGCTTGTATGAACTGTCGAATTCAGTACCATCAATCAAAGTACCCTTGTAGTTCACCTTTACAGTTGATTCCTTAGTTGGGATTTCACCCTTACCAGCCTTGATAACCTTGTACTGGAGACCGCTTTCAGTAGTTACTACACCTTCCTTAGTCTTGTTTTCAGCCAAGAACTTTTCACCGGCAGCCTTGTTTTCACCGTACTTTTCTTCCAAAGCCTTAGCCTTGATAGCTTCTGTGCGGTTCTGAACGAATTCCTTAGCTTCTTCCATTGAGATACCTTTACCATCCAATGCAGCGAAGAAACCAGCCAAGAAGTTGTCCTTGCTCAAAGTCTGGGTAGAGTCGTTACCGAACAATTGGTTGTTCATGTTCTGGAACATGTCACCGCTGAGTTGCTGACCAATCTGGATACCTGCTGTATAAGCCTTTTCGCTCTTGGAACCTTGGTTGATACCTGCCTGAATACCCTTGATGAAATCTGCATACTGAGCAGAGTCAACACCCAAACGTTGTGTTGCGAAATCCATCAAACCCTGCGTATTGGTAATACCCATCATGTAAGACAAAGAGTCGATGTCGCTCTTCAAGTTTGCCTTCGGAGCTTGAGCTGTACAAGAAGCCAAGCCGGCAGCAGCTGCGATAGCTGCAAACAATACAATCTTCTTCATTGTTTTCTAATACTTATTATTATAATACTTCAATTAATTCTACTTCGAAAATCAATGTGCTGTGAGGAGGAATCATTTCACCTGCCTGTTGTGCACCATAACCCAATTCAGACGGGATGAACAATCTCCACTTAGAACCTTCGGTCATCAATTGCAAGGCTTCTACCCAACCCTGAATTACTTGGTTGACACCAAATACAGCCGGTTGGCCACGCTTGATAGAGCTATCAAACAAAGTTCCGTCAATCAATGTACCTTCGTAATGACACTTCACGCGGTCTGTAGCACTTGGCTTCTTGCCGTTGCCTTCAGTAATCACTTCGTATTGCAATCCGCTAGGCAAAGTTACGATACCTTCCTTCTTTGCATTTTCTGCCAAGAAAGCCTTGCCTTTTTCAATGTTTTCAGCATTCATCTTAGCTTCGAGTTCGGCGAAGTAGTTGTTCACAATTTCGCGAGCCTCGTTGTGGCTGATAGCTGTTTCGTTTCTATTGAGTACATCTGCAATGGCTTGTGCAAAGTCTTCTACGTTGATACCTTGAGCGCCCATGCTCAACAAGTTTTGGCCGATACCGAGGCCAATAGCATAACTAAATTTGTCCATAAGTTGTTATTCTATAAGATGTTTTAGTTTAAAAACGTGCAAAGGTAGGTGTTTTCTTTGAATCAATTCGTTTATTCATGTAGAATTTTACTTATTTTTGTATATTCGTTAATCAAGAAGGAGGATTGTAGATGAAGAATTTAGTAATATTAACAGGTGCAGGCATGAGTGCCGAGAGTGGAATCAGTACATTCCGCGATGCGGGTGGACTGTGGGACAAGTATCCGGTTGAACAAGTAGCTACCCCTGAAGGTTATGCAGCCAACCCTAAGCTAGTGACCGATTTCTATAATGAACGCCGAATGCAGTTGCTTACGGTGGAGCCTAATCGGGGACATGAACTGGTGGCAGAACTGGAGAAACATTTCAACGTAACGGTCATAACCCAGAATGTGGACAATCTGCATGAACGGGCAGGAAGTACCAACGTCATCCATCTACATGGAGAGCTGACAAAGGTTACTTCCAGTTGGCAACCCAATAATCCGAAATACATCAAGGAGCTGAAACCGGAAGAGTTCGAGGTGAAGATGGGGGATACTGCTGCCGACGGTTCACAACTTCGTCCGTTCATCGTATGGTTCGGTGAGGCAGTTCCGATGATAGAAACGGCTATCGATTATTGTATGAAAGCAGATATTTTCCTGATTATCGGTACATCACTCAATGTCTATCCGGCGGCAGGCTTGTTGAACTATGTTCCTGCCAATGTCCCTGTCTATTTGATTGATCCTAAGCAAGTGCCTATTGCTTCGGGCAGACAGGTACATGTCATTCAGAAGGGAGCTTCGGCAGGTATGGAAGAGCTGACCAAGTTGCTTGTCTGAACAATCTCTAGCCTGAGGGCGTTATATGGAGGAACAATTAAAAGCGAGGCTTATGAAGAAATATGTTTGCACCGTATGTGATTGGGTGTACGACCCGGATAAGGGCGACCCGGATAGTGGTATATTGCCAGGTACACCATTCGAAGAGATTCCATACGATTGGGTTTGTCCCTTGTGTGGAGTAGGGAAGGATGATTTTGAGGTGCAGGAAGAATGAAACGACAAAAAAGAGCCGCAAGCTAAAAGCAGCGGCTCTTTATATATAATAAGGTATAGCAATTAGTTCTGTTGCTTCTTTTCTCTTCTTTCAGGACGTTCTGCACGTTCCGGCTTTTCAGCTCTTTCCGGCTTTGGCAACAATACCTTGCGAGAAAGTTTGAACTTACCAGACTTCGGGTCGATGTCGAGCAACTTCACGTCGATTTCGTCACCTTCCTTCAAACCGGCTTCTTCGATAGTTTCGAGACGCTTCCAGTCGATTTCAGAGATGTGGAGCAAACCGTCCTTGCCCGGCAAGAATTCAACGAATACACCGTATGGCATAACTGAACGAACCTTACCTTTATATACTTCACCTACTTCAGGAACAGCAACGATACCCTTAATCATGCGGATAGCACCTTCGATGCTCTGCTTGCAAGTACCTGAAATTTCGATGCGGCCTACATTGTCCACTTCTTCGATAGTGATAGTAGCACCGGTTTCTTCCTGCATACCCTGGATAATCTTACCGCCCGGGCCAATCACAGCACCGATGAATTCCTTAGGAATAGTCATCACTTCGATACGTGGAGCATGCGGCTTCAATTCTGGGCGTGGTTCAGCGATACATTCTGTGAGCTTGCCCAAGATGTGTTCGCGACCAGCCTTAGCCTGAAGCAATGCCTTTTCGAGGATGTCGTATGACAAACCGTCTACCTTGATATCCATCTGAGTTGCGGTGATACCGTCCTTGGTACCTGTTACCTTGAAGTCCATGTCACCCAAGTGGTCTTCGTCGCCGAGGATGTCCGACAATACTGCGTACTTGTCTTCGCCTGCGTTCTTGATAAGACCCATAGCGATACCTGATACCGGCTTCTTCATAGGAACACCTGCATCCATCAATGCCAATGTACCTGCACAAACAGTAGCCATAGAAGAAGAACCGTTTGATTCGAGGATGTCCGACATTACACGGATAGTATAAGGATAGTCTGTAGGAATCATGCCCTTCAATGCACGCCATGCCAAGTGACCGTGACCGATTTCACGACGGCCTACACCACGCTGTGCCTTCGCTTCACCTGTAGAGAATGGAGGGAAGTTGTAGTGCAACAAGAAACGTTCCTTGTGTTGGTCGAGTACATCGTCTACAGTCTTTTCGTCCAACTTGGTACCCAAAGTTACTGTACTCAATGACTGAGTTTCACCACGGGTGAAGATAGAAGAACCATGAGGACCTGGAAGTGGATTCACTTCACACCAGATAGGACGGATTTCGGTAGTCTGACGACCGTCAAGACGCTTGCCTTCGTCCAAGATGCAACGACGCATAGCTTCCTTTTCTACATCGTGGTAGTAACGGTTGATGAGCGCTTCCTTTTCTTCCAATTCTTCTTCAGTGTACTGAGCCTTGAATTCTTCGCGTACAGCTTCGAACGCTTCGCCACGTTCGTGCTTGTTGCGGTTGCCCGATGCTGCGATAGCGTAAGCCTTTTCGTAGCAAGCATCGTGAACAGCCTTGCGGAGTTCTTCGTCGTTTTCTTCGTGGCAATATTCACGCTTCACGGTAGAACCGACTTCTTCCATCAATTCCATCTGAGCCTTGCAATGAACCTTGATAGCTTCGTGAGCAGCCTTCAATGCTTCGAGCAAATCCTGTTCGCTCACTTCGTCCATTTCGCCTTCCACCATCATGATGTTTTCGTAAGTAGCGGCAACCATCAAGTCCATGTCTGCCTTTTCGAGCTGTTCGAAAGTCGGGTTGATGACGAACTGACCGTCGATGCGAGCCACGCGTACTTCTGAGATTGGGCCGTTGAACGGAATGTCAGAAACAGCGAGGGCAGCCGAAGCAGCCAAACCAGCCAATGCATCCGGCATGTCTACACCGTCTGCAGAGAA
>JAFTTU010000048.1 GCA_017466635.1 Bacteroides sp. | reverse complement strand
CCTCATAATCATCACACCAAACCAAATCGGCCGAGTATTCCGGATATGTCCGTTCTACTCGAACTACCGGAAGTTGCAAGGCTTCCGAAGTGGCCGCAACGGTTCGATGAAGTTCCATCGCAAACGGATGGGCTGCATCAACCAACAAGCGAATGGAATGGGAACGGCAAAATTCAATCATGTACGGCAAGTCCATACCTCCCGTGACATGAACGCCATGCTTACAAACAATTTGTTGCAAACTTCCACGGGTAGCATAATAATAAAGCGAACCAGCTTCATCGGCTACCTTTACGGCCATTCTTCCTTCTGTCGTTCCTCCTAATATCAGTATCATGATCTGAATAAATGCTTGAACTGATGCGAATACAATCGGGATAAGCCTTTTCGGTTATCAATTGCTTCACCAACCACCAATAAAGTAGTCAATGTCAAATTGTTTTCTCGAACAATCTGTGCCAAATCCTTCAACTGACCTCTATAAACACGTTCCTCTTTCCAAGTCAGTTTATAACAAGCGGCAACAGGGGTTTCAGGAGGATAAGCTTGCAACAATTCTGCTTGTACCTGTTCTACAATACCGGCACTTAAATAAATACACATGGTACTTTGAGATTGTGCCAACTTATGCAATTGTTCTTTTTCCGGCATAGGAGTACGTCCTTCACCTCGGGTCAGAATAATAGTTTGTACCTTCTCTGGGATGGTAAATTGCGAACGGAGAGCAGCAGCTGCTGCTTGGAAAGACGATATGCCTGGCGTGATATGATAGCTCATCCTGTATTGGTCGAAGAAAGCCATTTGTTCCTGAATAGCACCATAAATACAAGGGTCGCCTGTATGAAGACGAACCACCAACAAACCACGGTCGTAAAACTCCTTCATAAGCGTGAATTGTTCTTCCAAAGTCATGGAAGCCGAACTACGAACCACAGCTCCACTCTTAGCATAGTGAGTCAACTCCACAGGTACCAGACTACCGGCATAAAGTATCAGGTCTGCTTCCTGGAGGAAATGTTTTCCACGAACAGAAACCAGTTCCGGATCACCAGGTCCAGCACCCACTATTTCTATATGGCCTTCATGACATGCCTTTCTATCCAAACATACAGCAAACGTAAAGTGGTTTCCTTCGGTCAGTTGACCTTTGTGTTTTTCTATCAGCATCATACCCTCTTGACTGCTTTTCAAAGCACAAGCCTCTGCTACTCCATAAATGCCTGTTACTTCCAAAGCCTTCTCCGATGGATTGGGCACCTCTATTTCAGACAAGGTATCGACTGCATAAATATGTTTCTCGTAATTATAACCTTTGTTCAGGAAGGATTCCCATAAAGGTTCATCCTTCTTCAGTTCAATGCTACTGATAGAAGATAAAGACAATGGATGCACCCCTCTATCCAACATTTCTTGATGGATATAGTTAACAATACCATCCGGTTTGCACTGTTTTCTACAACCAAATCCTAAATGAAGCACAGGAGCATAAAAACATAAATGAGGCTTATTGAATGCTTCTGACGGATAGTTTCGATAAGTAACCGATATAATCAGTTCAAACTCATCTTGCGGAATGTCCTCCAAATGATAGAACACTTTTACATGATTTGGTTTAGTCCGCTCCAGATAATCAGTACCCTCATCCCTTATATCAAGCAATAGGGCTGTCGGCTTCTTTTCCACAAACTGATAGACAAACAAATTCATTCGGGTATGGTCAACTTCAGTTTGCCATCCATATTTTTGAGCAAATGTATCTATTGCCCATAGACCAAGGTTATCACTTTGTGTAGTGATGATGGCCTCTCCTCCTAAAATAGCAGCAATTCGTTTACTATAATCATTTGCCCCTCCAATGTGTCCGGATACAACGGGTATCACATACTTTCCTGTACTGTCTACACAAACAACAGCCGGGTCTGTATATTTATCATCCAATAATGGAGCAATAGTCCGTACACAGATACCCATAGCTCCGACAAAAACCACACACTCCAATTCTTTCCAATGTTCCGTAAGAAAGGTTTTATCGGACATTCTGACCACTTCGACTTCCAGCCATTCTCTTTGAATCGTCCTTGCTATCGGCAAAGCTGATTCTGATATAGTAACAATTACTTTCATTTCGCTTTCATGATAGTTATGGGATTATATGAATCCACAGTTATACACATTTGTTTTTCTATGTTTCTACCGATGCCTTCCACACCTTCTCTAAACAGACGCAAACTATTCTCGCTGACCGAATTGAATACGACACATCCACCCGGCAACAGCAGTTTGTCTATCTTGTGCAACATCTCTTTCAGTTTTCCTCCATGACCGCCTATAAAGACGGCATCAGGTGCAGGCAGATGAGATACGTCCATTTGCATAAAATCACCGATATGTGATTCTATACCGGGAACACCCAATTTACGACTATTCTCTCTCATCAACATTTCCCCTTCCTGCCGACATTCAAAAGCATGTATCTGCAAATGAGGGAACTGTAACTTTGCTTCGATAGATACAGAACCCGTACAGAAACCAATATCCCAGAAAATATGCTTCTGATGTAAGTCTAAGAAACTGAGTGTCTGCAAGCGGATAGCACTTTTGGTTATCATCTTCTCTCTACCATCCAATAAATGGAAAGAGGTTTCCGGAATACCGAACAAACGTTCACGTTGACAGGTCTGCTCCAATATCAGACAATTAGGAAATCCGAACTCCTTACCTACTACTTCTTCCAAGGATAATGTATGAATTTCTTCCATTTGTCTATTGCCCAGATGTACACCGATGGTCATACGATAGTTATCGTACCCATATTCCAACATCCTTCCAGCAATGCTCGATGGTGTTTTTTGTCTGTCTGTCAATACGCCCATGATTTTTTCCCCTCGAATAATTCCTTCATCGAAGATCTTCCATGACCTGCCCGTCAATGAAACAATACGCATATCCTGATAAGGAAGCAGCATGCGATGAGCCAACAATTGCAAGGAATTAAATGTAGGAAACACCTTGATTTTTGCTTCCGGCAAACGCTTCTTCAACGTATTGGCAAATCCAAAGAACAAGGGGTCTCCGGATGCAAATACAATGATTTCATCGTATGCCTCATATTGTCTGAAAACCAAGTCTAAGGGAACTGTAATATCTATCCAAACAGCATCTTCGGGAAGCAAGGAAGCTACAATTTCATGATGCCTCTTGCCACCGGAAAACACTTTTCCTTGTTGAATGATTGTACAGACTTCTACCGGAAAAGTACAGGTTTGTTCATCCGTCAGTCCTATTACATGAAACAATTGTTCAGACATCTCTTCCTGGTTTTAATTGTTCAGCGTCATCAAAACATAAGATGGAGTTTACTAACGTTGCAGCCAAATTGCTTCCACCTTTTCTACCTTCGACAATAATTTTCGGGATATGGACAAAAGGTTTCACCATATGCTTACTTTCACAAACATGGACAAAACCAACAGGTGCAGCAACAATACCTGCTGGAGCTGCTTTCCCTTTCCGAATGAGGTCACAGAGTTCCATGAGTGCAGTCGGAGCATTACCAAACACATAGAGAGCATTTGGATGATCGGAAACAGCTAAACGAATACCTGCTTGCGTACGGGTTATCCCCTTTTCCTTGGATAAAGCAACAACCCGTTCATCAGACAAATAACACTTGACCTCTATACCCAAACGCTCCAAAGCTCCTTTACGGATACCCGAAGCGGCCATAGTAACATCAGTGATGATGGTAGTTATTTTACCTTCCTTGAATGCTTGATGAAGTTTTTCTACAGCTCCCTCATCTACTTGAATGATTCGTTCCATTTCAAAATCGGCTGTCGTATGGATGGCATGAAGAAGAGCCCATTTCTTCCCTATTGGAATATCCGGATATATCAACTCATTGGCAATCGTCCGGAAACTATCCATCATGATTTCTTGCCCAATTCCTTTCGCATCCTTACCAGATTCTTCCCGATAATATCCACGAGGAGTTATTATTTTGTCCTCGTAAATGTAGGTCTGCGAATTTCCTATCAATACGATGGTAAACATGTCAATCTCTTCCGGATTGAAGGCTTCCAATGTAGTGATGTGTACTTCCTGTTCTTCACGTCCTGCCTGTCGCACATATCCAACAGGAGTATCCGAATTCCGTTCCTGCATGAAGATTTCTTTCAACCGATAAAGCTGCCAATAACGTCCTTCACTTTTAGGATTGTATATTGCCGAGATGAAATCAGCCTTGGCAGCTGCTTCTATCCGTTTTTCTATTTTTTCCCAAGGAGTCATCAAATCAGACAGGGATATGATACAGAAATCATGTCCTATCGGTGCACCTAACAAAGAGGCAGCTTTTTGAAAAGCACTGATACCTGGAAGTACTTCAATCCTAACCATACTGTTCCGTTCGCGCTTCATTTCATAAATAAGTGGAGCCATACCATAGATACCCGCATCTCCAGAACTGATGATGCAGACGGTCTTTCCTTGTTCTGCATGTTCAAAAGCCTGCATAGCACGCACCTTTTCACGTTTCATTCCTGTATCTATACATATACTGTCCGGACACAGATAGGGCGTAATGAACTGAAAATAATATTTATATCCAATGATCACATCACTCTCTTTCACGGCTTGAATAACCGCAGGTGTAATGTCACTAACCGAACCCGGACCTATTCCGGCTACGATTATACAAGGTTTATCTTTCATCATATGATTTGTTTTTCAATGTATTTCTATCATTCAATAATTCCAACGCATTAGGCAACAATTCCTTGATAGTAGAATACCGGGAATATTCCTTGTCTTTCAGTTTAAGTACATACTCTTCGTGAACTTCATCTACAAACACTGAAATTTCAGAATCTGTTTCTGATGTCGCATGAATACCATTTCGTCTGAATGCTTTTTGAATCATCGTACTCCGTTCGGAAGAACCTTCCAAGTGTATTGTCATCCAGTATTCATTATCGATGCGATACAGGCCTGTATCTTTATCGAAAGCTATCCCCTTCCGCTGACAAAAGAAGTTTTCCAAGCTACCATTGATAGCCAAATCTTCCGGAGTACCTACAAGCACCCCTTTCTCCCTATCCATTAACCAAATCTGGTCGGCAATCTGTAAAGCCAATTCCAAATCATGTGTAGAGAGAAAGATGGTCTTGTTCATTTCCCTGGACAACCGATGAAGCAAATGCAGTATTTCCACTTTGCTGGGATAGTCCAAAAATGCCGTCGGTTCATCCAAGAATATAATGGGAGTTTCCTGTGCCAACGCTTTGGCTATCATCACCTTCTGCCGTTCACCATCACTCAGTGTATGAACCATACGTTCTTTCAAGCCTTCTATTCCAACCAAAGCTATGGCATCATCCACTATTTGCCTATCCTTTCGGCTTAAGGTTCCCCAAAAACCGGTATAAGGACTCCGTCCCATACCTATGAGTTCGTTTACAGTCATATTGCGTAACTGACATTTTTCTGTAAGTACCACTCCTATGACGGTAGACAATTCCTTATCTGAATAATCGGCCAATAGCTTGCCCTGTATCCATATTTCCCCACCTAACGGATGAAGAAAAGCCGACAGAGTCTTCAGCAAGGTAGATTTTCCTGCTCCATTGGCTCCCAACAAGCAAGTCAGTTCACCACTACAGATGGTGGCATTCACCTCTTTGGCTATTACTTTGACATGCTTCTTTCCCTTATAGCCAGTAGACAGATTCCGTATGACAATCGTTTCCTCCCTCATCACTCATTCATATCATTCCGTCGTTTCTTGAAAAGCACCGAAACGACAACTGGTGCGCCAACCAAGGCAGTTACAGAATTGACCGGCAAAGCCCCTTCGAATCCTGGCATTCGGGCTATCAAGTTGCATAGCAATGCCAACGCTGCCCCAGCCAGTAAAGAAGCAGGCATCAGAATCCGATGATCGGACGATCGGAAGATGCCCCTGCACAAATGAGGTACCGCCAAGCCCAAGAAAGTGATAGGGCCACAATAAGCCGTAATAATAGCTACCAACACACCCGAACACGCAATAACTTGCAGACGGGCACGTTTGATGTTTAATCCCAGGTTTCTTGCATACGAATCGCCCAACAGCAATAGATTCAACGTCTTTATCAATAAAAAGGATAAAGGTAACAAGACAGCCATGATACAGACAAACACCATCATCTGATTACCTGATACACGGGCAAAACTTCCCAACCCCCAAATGACATACGCCCGGATATCTTCTTCTACACTGAAGAATTTCAAGACTCCAATCACCGCATTCGCCACATAACCTATCATCACCCCAATAATGAGCAAAGTTACATTTCCATGTACCTTTTGCGATACATAAACAATCAACGCCATGATAGACAACGCACCGATAATGGCAGCCATCGTCAATGCTATTTCACCCATGAATCCCAATCGACTCAAAGCTATCCCTCCGATACTGCCCGATAATAAGACCACAAAAGCGACTCCCAAACTGGCGCCCGAACTGATACCCAATACCGAAGGACCGGCCAACGGATTACGGAATACGGTCTGCATCTGCAAGCCACTCACCGCCAATCCGGCCCCGGCCACCATGGCCGTCAACGCCTGTGGCACACGCGATTTCCAAATAATATTCTGCCAAATGACAGGTTCACCCTCGTCCATCCCCCAGAGGATATTCCAGATGGAACGGAAAGGTATATCCACTGAACCTAAAAAAAGATTCAGCAGAAACAGTACCCCAATGGATAATGCTAACAACAGTATGTATAAGGTAACCGGCTTTTTCATTTCAACAATTCATAATAAGCAGGTTGATAATCTTCCGGTAACAATTGTGGATGAAAAGCTTTGATCAAATCCGCCAAGATAAGTTCAGGCTCTACGGGCATACTTTCATAAAACGGCTTTTCACGCATATTGCAATACACCACTCCCTTGTCCTTGAAAGCACGGAAATCAGCATAACGTTCATCATCTTCCTTCAATACATCGTAGGTGAAAGCCCCCGGATAACTATTGACAATCCGCCAATACTTTGCCTCCGACGCTTGTTGGTATACAGTTTCGAAATCGAGGGTTACACCACCCGACTCCTCATTGTCCTTCAAAAAATAATCGGCACCGGCATCCTTGAACAATTGGGCCAAGAAGCTCTTTCCACCTACTGCATACCAGTTGCCTCCCCGAAGCTCACCACTGAATACTACCGGACGTTCCTTTACTCCAGAAGCCCGGGTCTTCAGTTCATTGTACTTCTTCTCTATTTCAGCAAAACGATGGTTTGCCTTCTCCTCCGTACCAGTCAGCAAACCGATAAACTTCATCCATTCGGCTTGTCCCAATGGGGTCATTTCCTTGTAGCCCAAATGTGGTATCAATGGGATACCCACTTCCTTCAAGGCATCATATCCTCCTCGTTTAAAAGGAGAAATCAAAATGACATCCGGATTGACAGCCATAATCACCTCATGGTCGAAATTGCCTTCAATACCAATCTTATGAGTACGCCCGTCCTCCAAACGTCGGTTCATTTCCTCGTTGAACAAATGTCGGGTACTAGTAATGCCGACTACCCGTTCCGTCTCATCCAACTTGATGAAATTGGACAATTGCAGGGATGTCATACAAATCACGCTTCGTACAGGGACCTCAATCGGTATATACTTATCGGAAACTTGTTTAGGAGTTGTTCCTCTAGGTATCAATACATAATGAAAAGACTGCCCACTT
Organism: Bacteroides sp.; assembly: GCA_017466635.1. Classification (GTDB taxonomy): domain Bacteria; phylum Bacteroidota; class Bacteroidia; order Bacteroidales; family Bacteroidaceae; genus Phocaeicola. The sequence goes on along the minus strand of JAFTTU010000048.1, from coordinate 1,163 downwards.
TTATTCTGTGGATCCTGAATATCCAATAAGCATCCTTCTTCCGTATAAGTAACCCGAAAGCCTTCTGCATACTTCGGTTTTATTTCCTGTACCAAAGCTTGTACGGCCTCCACCTTAGCCGATTCTTTCTGCTGCTTCTTACCTTGGCATCCTACCAAGAGGAGCGCCAATATCCATACACTTAATTTTGTCCAACTCTTCATCCGTTTATTTCCTTTCCTAGTTTATTCCACAAATCCATGATATTCTTTTCTCCCCAGTACCAATGAGTATATCCGGCTATTACATTCTTATATCGATAGACGGGTGTTTTCACTTCCATGCCTTTGGCATTTTGCAACACCGCTATCGAAGGACATGCATCCGGACACACCATATCCGAGTAATGAAATTCATGGCCCCGCCATTCTTCGCCAGCCATGTCCATTTTCCGATATCCCAAATGCAGACGGGCATTCTGCATGGTACAATCCAATGGCAGGACCCCCGACATCCGATATGTCTTGTCCCCTTGCCGATTGGTCAGCGAACGGGAAAGATAAATCATACCACCACATTCGGCCAAAACACGTCCTCCACGCTCTACATACTCCTTCAATTCGTTCATCAGCCGTTCTTGCTTCTGCAACCGATGGGCAAACAATTCCGGATATCCTCCCGGCAGATAGACCAAATCTGCTTCCGGTAAGGCATCGCCTTTCAACGGGCTGAAAAAGACCACTTTTCCCAATCGGTTCAGTTGGGCCATGTTCTCCCGATACATAAAATTGAAAGCCGCATCTCTGGCTACTGCTAGGATCATGTTCCCTTGACATTCCGTTTTTTCCACCCTATCTGTCCACGCAGTAGAACAAACTTCCATCAAGCGGTCTATATCCACATGCTTTTCTATCAATTCAGCTGCCTGATTCATTTGAGCATCCATCCGCTTCTGTGCTCCCCATGCCAAGCCCAAATGTCGGGAAGGAACTTTCAAAGCTTTCGTGTAGGGTATATATCCCAAACATTCCATGCCGATGTCTCGACAAGCTTCCTTCAAATATTCATAATGCGAGGTTGAAGACACTTGATTGAACACCACTCCGGCTATCCGTACATCCGGTGAGAAACGGGCAAAACCACTGATAAGTGGAGCAACGGAATAAGCAGTAGACCGTGCATTG
>JAFTTU010000112.1 GCA_017466635.1 Bacteroides sp. | reverse complement strand
TGATGAACAAAGATAGCTAGTTTCGGGTAAAAGTGCAAGGTGTAGCTCTCATTTTTTTCTCTTCCCGTATGAAAACCCTGAAAGACCTGCATCCATAAGTAAATCCGTGTCACGGATTATATGATCCGTGACTGGAACTGCACAATCCGTGTCGCAAATCGTATGATCCGTGACACGGATTTACTTATACATACAGCTCCGAAAAGGTTTTCTTATAGCTTCTCAAGAGTATGCTAGTACTAGCAACGGGGAAACTATTTCACGATACCCGAATCTGAATCGCTGTTGCTCAAGGTCTTTCGGCCTGCCTGATGCTTGCGTCCACTACTGAATCGCCAGCTGAGGTTGATGTTAAGCATATTGCCATTGTCCTTGATGTATGTCCAGCGGTTGAAATTCAAATAACGGTTGGGCATGGTGCGTGTACCTGCCGACCATCCTTCGGATGTGAACGGATAATACCACGATGCACCTACCGACAGGCTCTTGTGTGTATAGTTCAACTGGATATAGCCGTCGTTCTCGCCATAGTCCACATACACACCGGCCATCGACTTGGTGCGGATGCTGGTTCCTGCCATCAACGAGAACTTGCCCAGGCTGGCACTCAGGCTTCCGCCTCCTTCCCAAGCGCTGTACTCGTGGTTATATCCATCGCCCACCGACTTGTTCCAATGCACACCGCCATAGAGATTCAGATTCAGCACATCAGGGATAATTTTCCATCCCAAGGTCAAGCGGGTAGCCACTCTTTCGCGGTAGTCCCAATTGATAGGTGCATATTCCACCATGTATCTGCCTTCCTCATCCTGTACGGCACGGATGGTGCGCAGGATAGGCTTGTCGCGATAGAGGTATTGCGCCCGCCATTGCAGGTTCACCCGCTTCATGTTCCAGTTGAAGATGAGCCAGTTGTTGTATCCTTGGTTTACCTTCAAGTCTTTGTTACCCCGGTTGATTTCCAGATTACTGCTCTGTTGGGGGATATCGCTGAGTTGCGAAAGCGAAGGAGCGTATGGAGTGACGGACAGCGTATAGCGGAGGCTTGCCCCCTTGAAGAGGTTGTAGGTCAACGAAACAGACGGGCGGAAAGCTACATAATCGAATTCATTGTCTGCCTGACGGTAGGCATGACGAGAAACGCCTGCACCGAGGCGGTAGTTCCACTTCTTCCACTTGCCTGCCAACTGCACATAGCCGTACTGCGTATCATCGTGCATGTGTAGGGTCTGGTCGTTGTCGCCCGTATAGATATTCTTGGTCGATGCCACGTTTCCCTTGAATCCGGCGGTCAGGGTGGTGTTGTCCCATTCCTTTTGATAGAGGGCTTCACCAATCAAGGAATATTTCTTACCGTCTGTACCGTAAGCGTAGGTGGAAAGGATGTCGTCCTCGTGCTCGTATTCCTGGTTGCGGTACATATAGTCCGTATTGATGTGTGTCCCTACAATGTTGGCAGCTATGCTCTGGTTGTTCGGAAGCTGATAGCTGAAATAGAGGTCGAGCGAAGGCGTGTTGCTATGGTCGTTGATGTGTGTGTCGTTGATAAGGTCAGGCTTTCCCTTTTCGATGATACGGTCACGGAAGTTCTGCTTGTCGGTATCGAACATCGTGTTCTTGAAGACCACATTGAAGACATACTTGTCCGGCTCTGTCAAGTTGTAGGATGCCTGGATGTTTTGTGACACATATCCGAAAGGCACACAGATACCCTCCGTGCGTCGGTTGATTTCAGTGCCATCAGGGAATGTATATTGTTCCGTACCCACGGCATAGCGTTCATCATAGTCGCGATAGCTGATGTAATAGTTCACACCGAATTGTGACTTGCCCGTATTGGCATTCAGAAAGACGGAATTGTTGCCGAAACCGGTCGTAAAGGAATTCGTGGTAGAGAACCCGCCACTGACACCGCTCGAACGTCGCTTCACTACATAGTTGATAACGGCCTCGACGGAAGTATTTGCATAACGGGCACCCGGGTCGTCGATGTATTCGATACGCTCCACTTCCTTGGGATTGAGCGCCAACACCTCCTGTGTGTTCGCCTTGACATCGTTGATGCGGAGTTCCACGCTTCCGCCTCCAACGGTTGAGATTTTGTTCTCGATGGGGTTCACCCAAAGATTGGGCAACATCAAGCGGTTAATCAAGTCATATCCCGAAGTGGAGATCTTGAGTTGATGTTGTGACGGATAGACAATCTGTCTGTCAGCCTTCTGGATAGTAGCATTGGCGGTAACGCTGACTTCGCCCAAGAGTTCGGTCGCTTCGGTCATGACAATGGTACCGAGATTCCTGCGTCTGTCCAGGTCGTTCAACCGGATGATTTGGGAGCGATAGCCTACACTGCTGATGGAAAGCAGGTAGCTTCCCGGCTTAGGCGCTTCGATGCGAAAACCGCCCTTTTCATCGGAAGTTTGGCCATTTACAAAGGTAGAATCGGTTTGCTGAAGAACAATGTTGGCATACGCCAACGGCTCGTTCTTTTCGTCCACCAATTTTCCACTAATGCTCTGTGCATTCATCGATGCTGCCATCGCTATCAGGCAAAGCATCATCGTTACGATTCTTTTCATCATTTTATCCTTTTATTTGTTATTTCTCATATTGCAAAGATAAGCCATCTGCATGGGAAGACCATAAAAACGACCTTAACGGCAGATGTAGCTAATTCGTTGGGAATCAGCATTTATTCCAAATTCCATCTTAACAGCACTCGCGGAAAGGTGTTTTAATGGAATATCCTGATCGGTTTCGTATCACAAAGTTAGCGAGCAACGAATTATTATGTATCCGATAGGGGCGAAAAAAAAGTTATTATGAGCCTTGTGTAAGTGCTTGATAATCAATGGTGGTTGAAGTCAAAAGTTATAATGAGGTATTTTCGGGGTGTGATGGAGTTATAATGGAGGGTATTGGGGGCGTGTGAAGAACAGGATAGAGGTAGGTTGTCGGAAGGGATGCTGAAGGCAATATGAAGGCAGAATGAAGGGAGAATAGGGGGTGCCTTCATCGTAACTGGTTGAAATTCAAAATGTATGAAGCGTTGAAGGGAAAATGTGACTTTAACTATCTAATAGGGGTAATTGAGGCTTTGTAGAGGTATGAAAGTTTATATAAAAATCCCGATGAAATGACCAAAAAGCGCCATTTCATCGGGATTTTTATGATTCCTGATTTATATTTATCCGATCAAGCCAGCAATGAATTCCTTCATGGCAGGTTCGGCCTTGCAAGCTTCTTGGTAGAGCTTGTACTGAGCCTTGGTGCGCACGAGGTTGTGCTCAGCATACTTGGTCTGGTAATAAGTATCGCCGTTGATGTAGTCTGCCAAGAAACGGACAGCCTGCATGTATGGGAACAACTGGGCTGCATACGGCAACATCTCGATTTCCAACGGAGTGAGGAATACCTTGGCCGATTCGATGTAACCCTTGGCAAATGCCTTGAAGATTTCCATATTGAACTGAACGTTGTTCAAGTCGGTATCGTCTTCCTTGCCGGTATTGGCTGCTGAACGGAGGAAGTCACCGAAGTCAGAGAAGATGAAGCTCGGCATGATGGTGTCGAGGTCGATGACACAAAGTACCTTGCCTTCCATGTCGAACATCATGTTGCTTACCTTGGTGTCGCAGTGGCAGATGCGCTTCGGAAGCTTGCCTTCGCGATGGAGCTGTTCGGCGCTACACATCTTTTCGGCGTCCTTTTCGATGGCATCCACGATGTCCTGCACTTCTGCCAAGCGGCCAGCCTTGTTGTCGGCAACGGCTTCGCGGAGCTGTTGGAGACGGAACTCCATGTTGTGGAACTTAGGAATGACTTCGCCCAATTGTTCAGGCACGTCGGCCAACTGAGCCTGGAACTCACCGAACTTCAAACCTGCCAGATAAGAAGATTCCGGAGTCACGGCTTCCAAGGTCTGTGAGTCGCGGATGAATACCGATACACGCCAGTAACCCGACTCGTCGCAATAGTAAGTCTTACCGTCGGTAGCAGGGATATAGCGCAACACCTTGCGGTCGATTTCTTCTTCGCCTGCAGCTTCGAGTTTCGCACGGATGTGGTTGGTCACCACTTCGATGTTGTGCTGGAGCATATCCACATCGCAGAAGATGTTGTTGTTGATGCGTTGGAGAACGTAGTTAGGTTCGTTTTCGTCAGCAGTCTTTACCAAATAAGTCTGATTGATGAGGCCTGAAGTCAGGGCCTTGATTTCTTGCACTTCGCCCACTTCGGGGAATTGCTTGATGATGTTGTTCATGTCTGCCATGGTATTTTCTTTGTTTTAAGGTTTATTGGTTACAAAGATAGTGGCTTTTCTTTAAAAACCGAAAGGAAATGGCGCTAATAAATTTAATTCAGGCACGGATTACACGGATTTACACGGATTTTTAGTGTATGTATACATTCATTAATCCGTGAAATCCGTGTAATCCGTGCCTGAACAAGATAAACTTATTGGAACATGCGGCTAGCACGGAGTAAGTGTCTCCAGCTGCTGACCAATTCCTGTGATTCCTGCAAGATGTTCAAGTAAACCAATGCAGTCTTCACGTTCACGCTTTCGTCGTGGATGCGGTTCATCTGATGACGACGGAGGGTAGAAATCTTGACCTTCAAGCCATCGCCGTCCTTCAAGATGGCATCTGCCTTGTCGTAGTCACCCGAAACAATCACATCACGAGCCTGAGTCATGAGGGCAATCATTTCGTCGCGTACCGGGATGAATTCTGTACGGGCACGTTCAGAAAGCGGTTTGAAGTTGTTGTCCACGTGTTCCTTACATGGTTCGCAAATACGCTTCATGCAGTACAACATCTGTTCGCAGCTGTTGCTACCCAAGTGGAACCAGGTATTCTTTTCGATGGCAGCGAACTTGTCGATGCGGCGTAAGCCGATGATTTCCTTGCGGCGGTTCTTCTTCAAGGCTTGCTTTTCTTCGCCTGTTCTAATCATGGCCTTGCGGAGGCTCTTGATGTCTTCATTGATAAAGCCGTCGGTAATTTGGGTATAAGTCGCCATGATGAAGTCGAACATATCCACATGGTTGTTGTTCACATGCTGACGGAGCAATGACCAGCGTTCCTTCAAATCCTGGCTTGCCAATAACTGCTTGAAGATGGTGTCGTTGGCCTTTTCGTTCTTCTGCTTCTTGCTGTACATGCGTTCGCTGCGGATGAGCAGGAAGATGACCAAGCCAATCATGGCGAACATGGCAATGAATCCGCCGTAATACATGATCAAGACTACGATGGCAGAGATGGTGAAGGCTGCACCGGCAGTGATGAACCAACCACCAATCACCGAAAGTACACCGGTGATGCGGTAAACGGCTGTTTCACGTCCCCAAGCACGGTCGGCCAAAGAAGTACCCATGGCTACCATGAAGGTAACGTAAGTGGTTGACAATGGCAATTTCAATGAAGTACCGAGGGCGATGAGCAAACCTGCCAATACCAAGTTGACGGATGCACGTATCAAGTCGAAGGCTGCACCGTTTTCCATGACCATAACGTCCTTGCAGAAACGTTTGTCTGCCCAAGCCTTGACGCTGTCAGGGATGAACTTGGAGATGGCTTGTCCTGCGTTCATTGTGTTGCGGACAATGCTTCGAGCTACACCCGATGAACCGAACATTTCATCGCCTTCGTCTTGGCGTGAAAGGTCAACCGAGGTCTTGATAACGTTCTTGGCTTTTTTGGATGTTATCAAAGCAACCACCATGATGGCACCGGCGGCAAACAAGTAGATGAACGGAGTCTTGGCAGGACCATTCAATGAAGACATCAGGAAGCCCATCGGCTCACCATTTCCGTTGGCAACAAAGTCCTGGAAGGAAGCCAAACCAGCCAAAGGTACACCGATGAAGTTCACCAAGTCGTTGCCGGCAAAGGCAGTCGCCAAAGCGAAAGTACCCATGAGTACGATGACCTTGAATACATTCACCTTGCACCAGTGCAGAATCTGCATCAAGATGGTGAAGCCGATGAAGCAGTAAGTGGTGAGCATCAAGGTGTTGTCCTGTACCCACTGCTTGTTTTCGGCAGTCATGAACGAGGAATCCTTCAAGCCCTTGATGAGCATGAAATAGATGATGGCTGTTGCGGCAATACC
>JAFTTU010000047.1 GCA_017466635.1 Bacteroides sp. | reverse complement strand
GTTACCGGCATCACACCCGCTGAGTTTGTAGAGCAATTGAGGTCATCTTCTCCCCAATGATGGATTTTTAGCGCACAGCTATCGAAAATCGCTCATTTCTTCGATGAAATGGGCGATTTTTGCATTTTAGGGGTGTTTTTTTACCCTTCAAGAATGGATGTTTTGTCTGAAATTGTAAAAATGAAACAAAGATTTGTAAAATGGTAACGCTGATAATTTGGCAGCCAATTTCATCGTCTATACTTTTGTTCTAAATAAATTTCGTATAAATAATAAAGATTATGAAGACATTTAGGATGATTGGAACGGCCCTTATGGCTGTAACGCTCGCATTCGGAATGAGCGCGTGCAACGATGATGATGACTTCGATCCGTATGCCGACGAACCGGCAGTCATCGAAGGTCGTAAGGACATCATGGACGGCAAGTTATTGTTCCGACTTGACGCCAACAATCTGGACCAATACCACATTCCGGTATCTACATTGCGGAATCTGGATTTCGAGTACCAAAGTGACTATTATGAGTTCAAGCAGGAAGTGGTCAACGGAACACGTTACATCATTCCGGTAGCCAAAGCTGTGCAACCCGACTATGCCCACATCGTCAAGCTGAAAGCATCGTTGAAGGACGAACCGGAAAGAACACGTGTGGTTTTCCTCGTTTTCTATAAGGATGATGTAAACACACGTTCTTTGAGTGGTTTGGACTCCGAATACAGCAGTGTGTTGGGTAAAGGAACCAACTCGTTCGGCAAGTTGGGAAATACCACCCAAAGCGTACTTCTCTACGATGCCATCAAGCATTTGCCGGAAACCCATATTTCTGCCAATCCGAGTTACAGCGAAAAGTTTATCAGCTTGAATTGTCAGGACAAGGAAGAAACCTTTACCAATTGGTCTTTGGATGTAGGTGTAGATGTTCAGAAAACATTCAGACGGTTAGAATTCATTGATACCGAAGATGATTCCGGTGCTATTATTACAAAAGAAAAGCAGACAATCAAGTCAAAACTGAATGTTTCTGCCGATTTGGGTATCGACCAGTCTATCAAGGAAGCGAAGGATTACGAGTTCAGTTTGAATATCGCCAAGGCCCATTGTTATGAAATCGACATGAATATGAGCCGATACCAAAGTGATGGAAATAATAATAAGATCGACACGACGCTCATCACATTGGCCAATCCGGATTTTCTTGAACAGCTGAAAGTGGATTCCACGAAGTTCGATGCGGTCAAGTTTCTGGATACATGGGGCACTGATGTCATTACCCGAGGTGCTTTCGGTGCCAGCTGGGTATATATTTATGGCCGTAAACAGAACATTTACGAGACTTCACAGAATTATGATGCCCATGTAGGGGTAAGTGTGACTCATCCTCAAAATGTAGAAATCAAAAACATGGCCCAAATCTTTGCCATGAAGATGGCCGGTGTGGATGGTACACAAGTGGATGCGAAGTACAGTTACATGAATGAGAATTATCAGGAAACTACCAAGTCTCTCACGGCAAAATTGACTTATGGCGGACATTTGGGTAAATCCGAATGGTCTGAGTTTACCAACGGAATCGAGCAGAACAGCGCTCTCTGGACACTGATGAGCTACAAACTTTCCAGTGATACGGAAACAGAAGCAGAAAAGGACGAAGACCACAAGATTTATCCAATCGAAGACTTGGCATTCAATCTGTTGGATATGCTCATCATTCGACATAGTAAGAAGGAAGCTTCAGGAGACCAGTTGAAGCTGTTGAAGAACTACATTGCCAATGTCAATGCCATCAGCAAAGCAAAGCCTGACTATATAGATAAGAACAGTTTGGTGGTAGAAAAGCGAAGTGCCATGTTCCTGGTGGATGTCATGATGAAGGCCGGAAAGAATGGCAAGCAAGAGGATGAACCGAAACCTTTCTGTGCCAAGGACTACCGTGGGGAATGGCGTATGTACTATCCGATGATGGCCAATGCCTACAGTCCGGTAAAGGAGGACATCTACTATGCGTTGGAAACTTCGCAATACGAATACAATGTGGGTATTGACCGTTCCGACCACTATTGGTACTATGCCTTGGCTTCGGAAAGAGACTGTAATTATGGATTGTTGGATGTCACTTTCGTAAACGAAAAGGATGTTGATACAGGATATTTCAAGCGAGGCGACTGTGCACGCACGGATATTGGCTTGAGTGTACAGAAACGCTATGTGGTTGTGAAACCGTTGGACGAAGGAGACAAAGATGCAGATGCACTGAGAAAGAAGCGCCTTACCGCTTTTGCTATCCGTGATAAAGATACTGAAAAGATTATCGCCTCTACCGGTGGTTCTGAACTGCGTGCCAATGCTTACCAGAGTGAGATTGATACATTCAACAATTTCTGGAAAGTGGATGCGAACAAGACCCTCGAAAAGGACAGCATCAAGCTCCACAATAGCAAGGACAATTACTTCTACAAGGGTGGCGGTATCCACTATCATCAGCTTCAGCCGGTTATTTCCAACAAGAAGTTGCGCATCAACCGGAGTACGCAAGAGAGTGTATGGCATCCGAAGAGATGGGGTGAATAATCAAGTGTAAAAAAAGAACAAGATGAAAACATTCAGAATCATAAGAGCAGCCTTTGTGGCTATCATCATAGGCATGAACTTCATCGCTTGCGATGACAATGAAAAAGTGGAGGAACAGAATTACGAAATAGACTACTCCGATACGACCAACTGGGTGAAGATTTCCGCCGTAGAGCATGAAGCGGATGTGTTCTACCTGTATCCCACGGCTTGGGATCCGACCGATGCCGACGGCTTGGTAAACACCATCGACAATGCTTCAATGCGTGCGAAAGTGCCCGGAGTGTATGACGGGCAGGCCTCTTGCTTCGAGGGAGTGGCGAATGTCTTTGCACCCTATTACCGCCAGCTCAATGCCATGAAGTCGTTGAGCTACTCATTGGAGGAGCAGGAACAGCTGGTGGCCGATGTGCCTTACCACGATGCGTTGGCGGCATTCGAGTATTATCTGAAGCATTACAACAACGGTCGTCCGTTCATCTTGGCAGGACACTCACAAGGTTCCAACGTGTTGAAGTTCCTCTTGTCGGACTACATGGCGGAGCATCCCGAAATATATAGCCGCATGATTGCGGCTTATCCGTTGGGGTATTCTTACTCCAAGGACTACTTTGCGAAGTACACTCACCTGAAGTTTGCCGAGGGAGAGACCGATACGCAGGTAGTCATCTCGTGGAATTGTGAGCGCATGGAGGACGGCAAGTTCAGCTCCTACAACTTGGTGTGCCACGAAGGAGCGTTGTCCATCAATCCGGTATCGTGGAAGCACGATTATGAAAAGGTGGAAGCCGACGACCCGCGCCACTTGGGAGCTTTGAACACTCGTGAGCGCTATTCCACTCAGGTGATGTACGACCCGGTCCGTCAATACGAAGTGCTGATTGTGGGTATACCCGAACAGCCTGCCGACGAACAAGGCATCGGCGAGTATGCCCTCCATGGCAGCGACTACAAGTTGTATTATTACAATATCCGTGAGAATGCAAAGAAACGAATCAATAAGTTTTTGGGCAAATAACCAGAAATTGTAACAAAACTTTGTAGAGCAATTGAGGTCATCTTCTCCCCAATGATGGATTTTTAGCGCATAGCGATGAATGCAAGAAACTCCTACCTCATATCACATGCCTTCCGGAACTACCTGTGGGCATCGTTGGTTTCGTCGGCCGTCATGCAGCTCACGGTCACCGTCGATGCCATCATCCTGGGGCATTATGTAGGTAGCGACGCTCTATCGGCCATCAGTCTGGTGATGCCGCTAACGATGCTGGTATCTGCTATCAGTACACTGATAGGGGTGGGACCGGCCATCATGGCATCGAAAGCCATCGGCAACCGCCAGTTTGCGAAGGTAAACATGGTTTTCACCTCGGCCGTCTTTCAGGCAGTGATTATCGGCGGATGCATCGGGGTAGCCTGCTGGCAATTCGCCGACCGGATAGCTTCCCTGCTGGGTGGCAACGGACATCTGTTGGCCTACCTCACCGACTATCTGCAGGTGCTTCCGTGGTGCTTCGGTTTCACCATCCTGGTTTCATCGCTGGTGAGCCTGGTCGAAGCCGACGGGCAGCCGCAGTTGGTTACCAAGGCGTTACTGGTGGGCGGTGTGTGCCACGTGTGCTCCGAAGTGCTGTGCGTGGGCTATCTGGATATGGGTATACGGGGAGCGGCCTATGCCATGCTGGTCAACAGCCTGCTGGTCATCCTCGTCTTTGCCTTGTGCATGCGCAGGCAGGGCGTGTCATACCGCTGGCAGTGGCCGAAGAAGAACATTATGAACGTCACCCTGGCCGGACTGAAGGAAGGTACGCCCATGCTGGTAAACGAGCTGATGTACAGCCTGATGCTCTTCTGGCTGAACGGCCTGATAGGCGCTTCACTGGGCGATCAGGGATTGTTCCAATGGGTCATCTGCATACAGATACTCATGCTGGTGCTGGTCGTGGTAGATGGTGCCGAGGGAGCGGTACTTTCCATCGGCGGTATGCTCATAGGCGAGAAAGACGGCAAGGGTTTCTATATGCTGATACGCCAGCTGGTCATCCTGATAGCAGGGTTGGTAGCGGTCATCGTGCTGGTGGTCTGTTGCTTTCCCGACGGGGTGGCCGGAATATTCAGCGAGGGAATAGCGATGCCGGCAGAGTGGCCGGCAGTGGCCCGCATCTTCTCGTTGATGCTCGTACCGCATGCGCTGAGTCTGTTCTTGCGCAGTTACTTTCAGGTGATGGACCGTCGCTGGTGGTCCGTGCTGTTTTCGTCGCTGCAGACATTGTTCATGGTGGCGGGTGTGTGGGCGGTATCGCACGGGGCGCCTTCGTGGGTGTGGTGGAGCTTTCCGCTGTCGGCCTTTCTGTTGCTGGCGGTGCAGTCGGGCATCATCGCCTATCTGCGGATGAAGCGTGGCGGTGGCCAACTGCTGGTGCTGGACAACGAGGAGCATGAGGTGGTGGAACTCTCGGTGGGGTACGAAACGAAGCCGGTGGTCGACGCCATCGGTCAGGTATGCGAGTTTCTGGAGCGTAGGGCAGTAAATGGTGTGGCGGTCATGGCGGTGAACATCTGTTGTGAGGAGCTGATGCTGAACATTGTCCGTCACCAGTCGCACAAGCACCATCCGTACATGGACCTCCGTGTAGCCGTGGGAGGAGGGAAGGTGAGCCTGGCGCTGAAAGATGCCGGCCGTCCGTTCAATCCGGTTTTGCAGTCGCACGACTTCAACCTGGAGGACAGCGATGTATCCTTAGGCTTGGCGTTGGTGAACAGCGTTTGTACCACGCTCTCGCATAAGTACATGTATGGGCAGAATGTGGTGTTTGCGGAGTTTCAGAGTGAAAGAATAGAATGAATCATAAACTTTTGTGTCAACAGGTATATTGTTTCCAAATTTTATTACCTTTGTCTCGTCATACAAATACGACATTAAGATATGGAAAATCAAGGAGAAATCGTTTTATACCAGCTAGATAAGGAAGTGAAGCTTGAAGTTCGCTTGGAAAACGAAACGGTGTGGCTTTCAATTGATGAGATGTCACAGCTATTTGGTCGTGATATAAGTGTAATCGGTAAGCATATTCGAAATATATTCAAGGAGGGGGAGCTTGTAAAGGATTCAGTTTGGGCAAAATTTGCCTACACTGCATCTGACGGAAAAGTTTATCAAGTGGATTACTACAATTTGGACGTTATTATATCCCACTTCTTCAAACCTCTTCCTCCTTTTTGGTACTTTCCTCAAACACTTTCTGTAATTCTTCCTTCGGAGGTAAAACCTTCAAGAGTTCAGGATCCATCTCGTCAGCAGTCTTATAGGTTGCAACACCCATCGGCTGACGGAAATCTTGCATGATATATTCCACATAAGCCTTGTCTGCGTTCTTGCAGAGGATGATGCCAATGGGGGCTTCTTCATGCGTACGACGGTCATCATCGTTCAATATGCGTAGATAGCTACTCAACTGGGCAAGGTAGGCCACTTTGAAATCTCCTCTCTTCAGTTCAAACACCACCGTTCTGTTCAAATCACGATTGAAGAACTGGAGGTCTATCCAATGATCATGCCCCAATTTGTCGTAATGAACCTGATTACCACAATATGTAAAGCCTTTCCCAAATGTCATGATGAAATTCTTCACATTATGGACAATGTTACTTTCTATCACGCGTTCATCAACTTCTTCATTATGCATACCTAACTCCTCTACATTGATGTAGTCCAGTAAATACTCATCCTTGAACATTCGGATAGCACGGTATGCCTGCTTGTAGTCAGGAATAGTAGCGAGGAAGTTGTTGGGCATCTTATCCTGATGGTGATAGAGGTCTTGCTTGATGACCTTTTCCAAATCTTCAACAGTCACCTTATAATCATCAGCATACTTCATATAGAAGATTCTTTCTTCGTATGTCTTTGCCTTTGCCAAAATAGTGATGTGGTGAGTAAAACTAATGCTCAAAAACTCCTTCAATGGAAAGTTTGGCAAATTCGCCAACTGCAATTGGTGGATTTCACTTTCGGCGGGAATTTCGGCAGTTACAACTGCCGAATTAACATTACTAGAAGTAACACTCTCGTTTTTGTTAATTCTTGTAAATTCGGCAGTTGCAACTGCCGAATTATTCTGCTCAAGCAAATGCCATCCTTCGAAAAAGGTACGCATATTCTTTATGTTTCTAGCAGAAAATCCACGCAAGCCCGGCAATTCCTTACTCAGTTGACTACTGATAGCTTCTATTGCACCCTTCCCCCAATTCTTCTTCCGAGTATTGGCAGATACATATCTACCTATGCCATAATACAAAGCCAGTTGCTCTTGATTTACAGCCTTTACAGCTCTTGCTTGGCTTTGGAGTATGGCAGTTTTAATAACGTCGACCGCATTTTGATATGTTTTGATACTCTGCTCCATGTTCTTTGTAAGTTGAGGGGAACTTTATAATTCTTCATGCAAATATATTGAAATAACGGTAAAATAAAAAATGGTTTTACGAAAATGTATATCTGAATAAGTTTTCGGCAAAAAGATAAAGAAAACTATTGAATTTCCTATAACTCTATTACTAAGCTTATAACTTTGCAATATAGTAAATAATTATTAACCAGAGTGAAGCCAGGAATTCTAGACATGAGGGTCGTTTCTCTTCCTCGCAATAGCTCTAAAAATGAAAACATTCAGAGAAGAACTAATCGAAGTGAGAAACAAAATTGATGAACTCATCATGCAGTTGGGAACAGAAACGGAAGTAACATCCATTCCCGAAGAACCTTTGGAAAACTTTATCTTCAACACCAGACTTTTCAATACTCCGGAAAAGTTGCTCATGCTGAAGCAGACCATTGAAAGTTTCATCAGTGAAAGTCCGGCAAAGGATGAGATGAAGATTGATGCAAATACCAAAAACCAGTTTTTCTATCTGTATGCGGCTTTATGGAGTTTGCAGAATGTGCTTGTCAACGATAGCATGGCAAACTTTGTCCGACAGATGGCTGTGTGGTTTCCCGAATGGATTTCTTCAGAAAAGAAGATGCTGCGAAATTATGAACTCTCCCTTTCCCATGAAAAGAAGAAATGGGAAAAAGACCATGTATTGCAGAAGGTGACGGAATGGAAATTGTTTGCCAAACGAAGTGGTATGAGCATGAAGAAAGCGGAGCATTTTGAAACATTGGCTATGAGGATATATACAACCGTCAACTTGATAGTAAAGGATATAAGAAAAGGAAAGTATTAGACAAATTTGGAGATTCATTAGACAAAAAACGGCAAAGTTATTAGACACCATTAGACAAGCGGCGTTTTGCTTTGTGAAATGAGATATGCTTTTCTCGATAAACTTTATTTTTGTTGCTAGTTGAATCTAAAATTGAAGGAAACCATGAACAAAGATTATTATTTCCCACATGAAATTCGTACCCGGAACGACGAAGCTGTAATGGAACTCATCGAATGTGAAGGTTCCAGCGGTTATGGCCTTTATTGGGCCTTGATGGAATACTTGCGTACACAGGAAGGATATGTCGGTAAGAGGGTTGCTGTGAAAACCATTGCC
>JAFTTU010000046.1 GCA_017466635.1 Bacteroides sp. | reverse complement strand
GTAATCATTGGCTCAGTCGGTTCAGCCTGTTGGTTGCCCGAGCAAGCGCACATAGCAGATGCCAATAGCATAAGCGGTAAAAATTGTTTTTTCATATAGTACATTATTTATTTTGATTCATTAATAACACAAGTCATAACCTTTCTTCACGGCTGGACGACCATTCTTCATCCATTCAGGCATTGGGGCACCCTTAAGGTAGTGGTCGAAGAACTGGGAGAGACGGATGCTCAAGTCCTTGCAATTTCTTCTTTCCACGAGGTTGTGCTCTTCATTATTATATTGGAGCAACCAAGCCACCTTGCCCAAACGACGGAGACCTACGAAGAATTCGATACCCTGATACCAAGGCACTGCACCGTCCTTGTCGTTGTGCATAATCAAGACCGGAGTCTGAACGTTCGGCACGAAGAAGAGCGGAGAGTTTTCGTAATACAAGTCGAATGCATCCCACAATGTCTTGCCGATACGGCTCTGACCTTGTTCGTATTGTACCTGACGAGTGATACCGCTTCCCCAACGGATACCACCATACGCACTGGTCATGTTCGATACCGGAGCACCTGCACCGGCGGCCTTGAACTTATTGGTTTGGGTAATCATGTAAGCCACCTGATAACCACCCCAGCTCTGACCTTGGATAGCCATGTTCTTGCCGTCAATCCATGGATAAGTCTTTTCCAGCATTTCCACACCCGGCATGATGGACTTCATGGCACTCTGACCCGGATGACCTTCGGTGAAGTATACGTCCGGTACAAATACCACATAACCGTTACTTACGAAATAAGGAATGTTCACGGTAGAACGGCTAGGAGACGGATTGCGATGACGATACAAGGTATTTGCATTCTTTTCGTAGAAGTAAATCATCACCGGATACTTCTTGTTCGGGTCGAAATCTTCCGGCTTGAAGAGAAGACCTTCGCAGAAAATATCGTCAGCGGTTTGCCAGTTCACGAGTTCCACGGTACCCCAGTTGTAATCACGTTGCTGCGGGTTGATGTCGCTTATCTGCTTCTGAGTCTTGAAGTTGTCGTACGAAGCAAAGAGGTTGTTGCCTTCTTCGAAGTTGCCTCTCGCATAGACGAAGATACCCTTCTTGCCCTTGCCCGGCTTGGAGTACTTGAAGTCGCCGAATGTATAAGGACCTTCCACGATTTTCTTCACCGGAGCTTTGCCCTTATCCTTCATGGCCAAACCATTCTGCTTGGTAGTACGGTTGAAGGTAGTGAAGTAGATGGTTTCGTTCTTCTTGAGTTCCATCGCACCACCGAACATTCTCATCATCGGATTCATAGGAGCCTTGTCAGGGTCTTCGATGATTTGAGTGACACTGAGTTGAGTATCGTTCTTGCGGCCATAGCCTTCGGTGAACATCTTCGGAGTACCCGGCTTCAACGGGTCGAATTGCCAATAGTCGAACTTGTCGCGGATGAGGAATGACTTGCTGTCCTCGAACCATACGGCACTACCGTTGGCGCTTGCCAAGCTTGGAGTGTCGTGTTCATCGTCCACAAATTCCACGTCCATGTTTTCGGTCAAGTTCACCTTTTCGCCGGTTGCCACGGTGTAGAGGAACCAGTCTTGTTGTACCTTATCGTATGCTACGGCATATTGTCCATCCGGAGAGAAGGAGAAACCACCGATACATACGTTTTCTGCCAAGAGCTTCTGAGAACCATCCTTCACGTTCATCAAGTAGATGTCTACCGGACGGCTATAGTCCCATTGCGACTGGATGCGGTACTTCTTGTCGTTGCCCACCAATACCCAATCGGCTTGCTTTTCGTTCGGTACGTTCACCATCGGTACATCGAGGGTACCCAATTGGACGAACGGGTCGGCCAAGGTAGTGTTGATGTAAGCGGTATAAGTCTGCTTCATGTCACGGTTCTTGCGGAACAACTGAACGGTCTGAAGATAGTCTTCGTTCCATGTCCAGATATCGAGCTGAGGCTGTTCGAATTCAGCCAATGTAGTGTCCTTTTCCAATGGCTTCGGAGCTGTGCCGAAGAAGAGGCGCTTTCCATCCTTGCTGAAGCTCAATGAGGCATTTTCGCTGACAATCCAACCTTCTTGCAAACCTGCCATTTGATTGTGTGCGGCCTTTTGGAGGCTGGCGTTCTTGATGTCATACAGATAGATGTCGATGTTCTTCTTGGCGGCCTTGGCGGTGTCGGTATTGGCATAGAAAGCCATGGTACCTACTTCGCTGAACGATGGAGTCTTGAACTTCGAGCCCTTTTCGCCCTTGAGTACTTCCTTGGTTTCGCCGGTCATCGGATTGTAAAGGTACAAGCCTGCCTTGCCCAGTGAATCCTTCTTTTCCGGTTCCACCACGTAAGCCAACCAGCTTTCGTCTTCGTTGAACTTATAGGAAGTCACGTTCTTGATGGTGTCTACTTTTGAGGTGAGCACATTCATCACGAGCAATCGCTTGGCATCCTTCTTGGGAGCAGGCTTCTTTCCACCTTCCTTCTTGTCGCCATCCTTCTTGTCCTTCTTGGCATCTGCCTTTTCCTTGGCCGGAGTCACTTCGTATGCCACGAACTTCGACCACTTTTCAGCGGCATTGTGTGACTTGTAGTTGGCAATCTTTTCCACATTGCCTGTCTTCAAGTCGATGATAGCCAATGAATCCTTCGGCATATCGTCCTTCTTGGTCTTCTTGATTTTCGCTTCTCTTGTTTGGCTGAAGAGCGCTTTTACCACGGCTATTACCTTGGTACCTTCCTGGTTGAGGGTAGCACGGGTGGCTCTAGGCACGGAGATTTTCTTTCCGGTGCGGAGGTTTTCGATGACTAACTCCACGTCTCCTTCCTGAGGAGCAATGGTATACATGAGGATATCGCCATTTCGAGGAACGGAAACGGCATTCAAGTTCTTCCATGAATCATATACCGAATGATCCAAGGCTGGCTTTTGGCCATACGCCAACATGGTCACCATGAACAATGTCAGCATCAAATAAAGTTTTCGCATAATTTAAGGGGTATTTTTGATTTTTGTTACCTTAATAATATAAATATCATGCAATATTAAGGATTATTCTTGACATTTGCAAGCTTTTGGAAGCGTATGGGCATAAAAAAAGGAGCAACGCCTTGCTCCAACCTTTGTTAACCTTAAATCTAATACTATGAAAAACACAGTGCAAAGGTACGGACTTTTTCGGTATCTGCAAATATTTTGGGTGAAAAATCATGTTATTTAGCATATTTTTAAGGTTTTCTCGGTGGTTTCACACTTTTTTATGACTATCTTTGCATCGCTTAAAAAGGAAGACAATGGTTTCAGTAGACAATTTGAAGGTAGAATTTGGAGTAACCCCTCTTTTCGAGGATGTATCATACGTTATCAACAAGCGCGACCGCATTGCTCTCGTAGGCAAGAACGGGGCGGGCAAATCCACCATGCTCAAGATTTTGGCGGGGATGCAACAACCCACCTCGGGCGTAGTGGCCATGCCGAAAGAAATCACCGTGGGATATTTGCCTCAGGTGATGATTCTCAGCGATACTCGCACCGTGATGGAAGAGGCCGAAATGGCATTCGAACACATCTTCGAGATGCAGGAGAACCTCAATCGGCTCAATCAGGAATTGGCAGACCGTACCGATTATGAATCAGAAAGTTACCATGAACTGATAGACCGATTTACGCACGAAAACGAGCGCTTCCAGATGATGGGAGGGATGAACTATCAAGCCGAAATCGAACGTACGCTCATGGGCTTGGGATTCAGCCGTGCGGACTTCAATCGCTCTACCTCCGAGTTCAGTGGCGGATGGCGCATGCGTATCGAGTTGGCGAAACTCCTCCTCAGACGACCGGACGTGCTCCTCCTCGACGAACCTACCAACCACCTCGACATCGAGTCCATCCAATGGCTCGAAAACTTCCTCAAGGTCAATGCCGGTGCCGTGGTACTTGTGTCGCACGACCGTGCCTTTATTAATAATGTAACCAACCGCACCATCGAAATCTCTTGTGGACGCATCTATGACTACAAGGTGGCGTACGATGAGTTTGTGGTGCTCCGCAAGGAAAGACGCGAACAACAGCTTCGTGCCTACGAAAACCAACAGAAGCAAATTCAAGATACAGAGGACTTTATCGAACGATTCCGATACAAGGCTACCAAGGCCGTACAGGTGCAGAGCCGCATCAAGCAACTGGAAAAGATTGAGCGCATCGAAGTGGACGAAGAAGACAATGCCCACCTGCGCTTGAAGTTCCCACCCGCCATGCGTTCGGGCGATTACCCCATCATTTGCGAGGACGTGAAGAAAGCCTACGGGGCGCAAACGGTCTTCCACGATGTGAACCTCACCATCAAACGAGGCGAGAAGGTGGCTTTCGTGGGCAAGAACGGCGAAGGGAAATCCACCCTTGTGAAGTGTATCATGGACGAGATTCCATTCGAAGGAAAGCTCACCGTGGGACATAACGTGCAGATAGGCTATTTCGCTCAGAATCAGGCACAATTGCTCGACGAGAACAAGACCGTGTTCGATACCATCGACTATGTGGCGAAGGGTGATATCCGCTTGAAAATACGCGATATACTCGGTGCATTCATGTTCGGAGGCGAAGCATCGGACAAGAAAGTGAAAGTGCTCTCAGGAGGCGAACGTAGTCGCTTGGCGATGATCAAGCTCCTCCTCGAACCCGTGAACTTCCTCATCCTCGACGAACCTACCAACCACCTCGACATGCGCTCCAAGGACGTGCTGAAGGACGCTATCCGCGACTTCGACGGGACGGTGATTGTGGTAAGCCACGACCGTGAATTCCTCGACGGACTTGTGACCAAGGTGTACGAATTCGGTGGGGGAGTGGTGCGCGAACACATCGGCGGCATCTACGATTTCCTCCAAAAGAAGAAGATAGAAAACCTCAACGAGCTCCAGCTTTCCACTTCGCCAACGGCATCCATCAAGAAGGAAGAACCCGTGGCCGTGAACGAGAACAAGCTCTCCTACGAGGCTCAGAAGGAGCTGAACAAGAAAATCAAGAAGCTCGAAAAACAAGTGGCGGATTGTGAGTCACGCATCGAGAAGATAGAGGCACAAATCGCTGAGGTTGAGGCTCAAATGGCCACTCCCGAAGGTGCTTCGGACATGAAGCTCTACGAACGTCATCAGCAATTCAAGAAGGAGCTCGATGCCGTGGTAGAAGAGTGGGAAATGGTTTCGATGGAGCTGGAGGAGGTAAAGGCGTAGTCAGAAAAAACTACTGACTAACTGACTTACTGACTACACCTTCTTTCCCTTATCACATAATTTCAAACACTAGATAGAATTGTCTTTGTCGGTCATTAATGAAAAATCCCCTTATCTTGTAACGGAAGGGGGAAATAGTTGTTCTTTTCGTTTCTTTACGGCTAGTGGCGTGCATTATACTGTCGATTTTATGCATGATGATTTGATAACGGAAGGTGAATCATTTTATTCGTAATGATCACCCGAAACTTCCTGAAATCGTGATGGAGTTTACGGAGTCGGTTAGATTGTTGAATCAGAAACCCGAATAAAGGTGATTGATGCAGGTTGGAGCTTTCTCCCAATTCATACCAACAAGAGTGCGGTAGTAATGCAATTGATGAATGTAAGTGTAGTCAGTTAGTCGGTTGTTTTTTCCGGCTATGTATTGGGATTAGGAAAAGATACATTGTACTCAATACTCAGTATTCAGTAAGTAATAATGCACCCTACAACTGGAGGAAAGAGCGGGCAGCTCCACATAAAAGAGCCAATCGCTACAAACAATGAAGCAAAAGGCTCTTCTTCTTATGCCAAGAAATAGAGATTATTTCTTTGGGGACATGACTTTTGTGTAGATGAAATGATTCTCACGTCCAAAAGATTCATCTTTTTCTAATTCTTTTCCGTTGATTGTAATTTCAGAAATATAAGGAACTTTGTATTCACCCCAACCACCCGAAAATACAATCGTGTCATTTTCTATGTTTCCTCCCCATTTAATGATAACTTTTGCATTATCAAACCGATGTTTAGGAGTCTTCGAGTAACTGTATGGACCTCCCGGTTCTACAAAATGAAAATCGTCGAGTATATTCCCATTGTCATCAATACTTTTCCATTTGTCTATAATAAGAAGTTCCTTCCCCTGGTTATAATCAAAATCATCATCAGTATATATGGTTGAACCACGTTCGACGCCATTGATATTGATTAGAGTGGGGTTTTCGCTTACAATGTTTCCTTTTGCAGAAGGATCTAACAAATCATTTCCTGCCATATCAACAATCTTAATCGTGTAATATAGCCATGGTGGGTCGTAATCCAATTTTTCCTCTCTTTGGCAAGATAATAATGCGAAAAGAGATGTTAATAAAAATATTTTTTTCATTTAATCAATATTTTAAATTAAAATTTCATTGGCAATTTAGCAAAAAGATTACAATCATACAAAACAATCATACAGAACGATACGATATTTAACTGTTTTATATATATAGTAACAGTCATTTGAAGACAAGTGTAGTCACCTCTTTAATTGACTAACTGACTACACCTTTTCATCACATTTCATCCTCCTTCTTGCAAGGAAATGAAAAAGAAAACTTATCTTTGTGCATCACGATAGACAAATACAGATGGCAAAGAAATTTGAAATAAGAAATAGTACGGCCGAGTTTCTTATCTTCCAGTTGGAGGGTAAGGAGAATGGTATCCAGGTGGTGTATAAGGACGATACCATTTGGGCTACACAGAAATCAATGGCGGCTCTGTTTGATGTCGGTATACCTGCCGTAAGCAAGCATCTGAAAAATATATTTGAAGAAGGAGAGTTGATGGAAAATTCAGTTATTTCCAAAATGGAAACAACTGCTGCTGATGGAAAAAAATATCAGACTCAGTTCTATAACCTCGATGCCATCATCTCCGTGGGCTATCGGGTGAACTCCGTCCGTGCTACCCAGTTCCGTCAGTGGTGTACGTACGTCCTTCGTCAGTTTGCTATCCGTGGGTATGTGATTGACAAGAAGCGCATGGAGAACGGCTCGTTCATCGGTGAGGATTATTTTGAACATTTGTTGGCCGAGATTCGTGAAATCCGCTTGAGCGAAAGGCGCTTCTATCAAAAGCTGACCGATATCTATGCCACGGCCATCGACTATCACCGCGATGCGCCTACCACCCGACTCTTTTTCAAGAAGGTTCAAAATAAGATGCACTATGCCGTACATGGAAATACGGCCGCAGAGCTGATTGTGAAGCGGGCAGATGCCCAGAAGGAGCACATGGGGCTCACCACGTGGGAGAATGCGCCCGACGGAAAGATTGTGAAGCCCGATGTCTCGGTTGCCAAGAATTATCTGAACGAAATGGAACTGGAGGACATGGGACGCTTGGTCAATGCCACCCTCGATATGGCGGAACGTATGGCCAAACGCCACATCCCGATGACAATGGAGGATTGGACAAAGCGTATCGACATCATCCTCGAAGCGGGTGGCGATGCCGTACTGACGGATGCTGGGACCATTACGACCGAGTTTGCCAAGGCATTTGCAGAGTCGGAATTCGAGAAATACCGCATCATCCAAGACCGCCTGTTCAGTTCTGATTTCGACCGCTTCAACGACGGTGGTTTGCTCCCGTTGGATTTTGAGGATTGAAGTGATGCAGGTGTAGTCAGAAAAATAAGATGCGCATTAGGAAAATTGCAGATTAATTTGTTTCTTTGCAAAAGAGATAACAAACAGAAGGAACGTATGGAAAGAACTGTATTCAATAATGCCCAGTTGGAAATACTCGACTTGATGTCGTATGTAGAGAGCGAGGATACCCTGAATGAAATCCGCGACATGCTCTCCCGTTACTTCGCCGAGAAAGCGCAGAAGGAGATTGACAAGCTTTGGGAGGCGGGAACCATCAACGATGCTGTGGTGGAGGGCTGGAAGAATGAACACATGCGTACACCTTACACTCAGGTGCGATGAACAGACGTATAGTGCTCGATACCAATTGCTTGGTTTCTTCTTTGCCCCGTAATGGGAAATACTATCGTGTTTGGCAAGATTTCTTCAATGACAAATATGTGTTGTGCTATACCAATGAAATCTTGACCGAATACGAAGAAATACTCACGCAGAAAATGGGGCGTTTGATTGCGCAAAACATTGTCAAGGCTATTGTAGCTCGTCCCAATACGTTAAAGCTTGACCCGCATTTTCAATTCCGCCTGATAGAGCAGGATGTGGATGACAACAAGTTTGTGGATTGTGCCATTGTGGCCAATGCCCAATATATCGTGACCGAAGACAGGCATTTCAAAGTATTGGAAACCATCGATTTCCCTAAGGTTGATGTGTTAGGCCTTGATGAATTCTTGGCTTGGCTAATACAAATGTAATAAAAAACAACTTACATTACTCAAAGCCTATTCTGTCGTATGCTTATGATGAAACGACCGCAAAGATATATGAACGACCTCAACCAAACAAGCAATAAATTGGGCTTGGATGACATTCTGAAGCATGATACCCTTATACATTCTTTCGGATTCAATCCGGAGAAATGTCAGTTGATTTTGGACTTGGATTGGATTGTAAAAGCAGAATTCAAATCAGGGAGTTATGAGTATCAGATGTCTCCGTCAACGTTGGTGTGGGATAATGTTTGGGATGTTCAGTTTGATTTGGCGACCAATCTAAGCATTACCATCGATGACTTCAATGTGCTGATGCGTTCAACGCCCAACAATGTGAGATACTTAAGCGACGCATCGTATGAATATCTCATATCGCTGGAGTGCTTGGAAGGCACTATCCAGTTTCGTACCATTGGTGGCAAGTTATACAAGAGGAGTCATGATTATGTTAGCATGAATTCTTCTCTGTCGGTAAAGGATAGGGGAGGGTTTTCGTTGCAACTGATTGGCGAAACATTTGATGTCGTCATAGAATGAGGTAATACGGATGTGAATGAATCTCTATGTCGTATCAAAAGAAACGCGAAAATGGAAAAGTATCCGGATGTTTGATGATTTCAGCTATCCTCTATCGAAAATCGATCGGCTATAACTCCTAGGCTCGAAGAGCCGATAACTCCTTTTACTCCTTTAACTACTAGACTTTCACACTTGCGAAAATTGAATTATATAACTCATATATTCAAAAAAAACAACTGACTAACTGACTTTCTGACTACACCCACACTACCACACACCCTCCACAAGGTGTAGTCAGTGAGTCAGTTAGTCAATAAAAATCCGACTACACTCACACCGCAAATGACTGTTTATTACTATATATATAAAAAATTTTATACATATAAGCGCCCGACACAAAAATAGTGGAACTGATTAACTGACTTACTGACTACACCCTTGCTCAGAAGTGCCTGTGAGAGCGCTTTCGATGCCTTGCGTGACATCTTTCATGTTTACTGACTACACCTTACGCCCGTTTCCGACCCCCGAAATGCCCCGTTTTGCCCTCCCGATGAACGGATTCCGCCCTCCGATGGAGCGAAAAACACGAAATCCCGACTTTCGCCCTCCGAATCCCGAACAATGTATTATCTTTGCCTTTTCAAGCGAAAAACCAAGAAAAATACCATGGCTTCATACCGATTCAAGATAGTTGGCGTACACTACGCCGTGAATACTGACTACGCCCTCTACGACGAGGAGACACAGGAAATGCACACACGCACCGCCACCCGACTGGCCGAGGTGGACAGGGAGCGACCCACCGTGGTGCTCATACACGAACCGACCAACCCCGTGGACACCCGTGCCGTGATGGCGAGGGTGAAGGGTGAACGCATCGGCTATGTGGACAAGACGCAGCTGGACACCGCACACGCCCTCCTCAAGGCCAATGGGGGACTCCCGCTGCGCACGACCATCGACGAGGTGGAGGTGCGCAAGCACGGATGGCTCCATGTCACCGTTGAGGCCGCTACGGAAGTGCCCGTAGAACCCTCTCAGAGCCTTTCTGACGAGTGGAACGGGTGGACGTGTACACTGCCGGTCATCGCTCCCGACGATGCCCAATTCGGCCGCATGGAAGCCGAGGTGATGCTCGATGAGGTGCTTTCAAAGTTCATGGCCGAATGGTGTCCAAAACGGTCACCATTAGCCGAAGCCGATTTCGACCTCCTGGAGGAATACATGCACATTTGGCTGAAGAATGCCTTGCACGACCTCAGCGAGGAAGCTCGCCTTACGCGCGAACATTATATCATGGCGCTGAAGGAGTTGGAAAAGCTGGGGTCGCAAAACACGACAACATCCCAAGCAGGGGTACCCCAAAACGCAGTACCCCCCTCGCAAGAACAGCTTCCCCGAATCAAGGCGCTGGTCTTTCAGCTCGTAAAGCTCCGTACCGCCATCTGTGGAAACAAGCGGATGCGTATCCGTATCGACAAGTGGTGGAGGGAACTGATGCAGTCCAAGGGCATGGAAAACCTGTGGGACACGTGGAAGGTCCGCATTGCCGACGACCCGAAGCAAGGGATGGACGAAATTGTCACCCCGCTGAAAGCCTTGCCGTTCGACCTCTTTGCCGTGGTGGACAAGCGGGAGCTGTTCTTCTCGCGTCTGCACTACAATCGTGTGCCCCGAAAGGTGTTTTGGCAAATCGTTTCGCTCCTCTTGCTCCGCGACCGTACCCTGATGGAGGAGAAGGGATGTTCCAAAACGGAACGCCCCTCGGAGGAAGGGGATCGGGAAACGCGATGCCCTTTGGAGGAGGTAGAAGAAACCTTCACCGTCGAAATCCCCGACAAGCTCCAGTCGCTCCAGGCGCAGAAAATCCTTGCCAAGCTTCAGAAGAAGGGCTATCTGGACGAAGATTTGCAGCCCTCCAAGCTCAAGGGGTGGCAGAAGGGCGTATTGGCTTTCGAGATTACCAACCGTCTGGGCATCTATGCCAAGTGGAAGGTGATGTCTGCCTTGTGGAAATTGCATGACAAGACCCTTCGGCAGTACTACGAGAAATCTGCCACCGAAGATAAATCGATAGAATTTTCAAAGAAAATCAAGGAGATAATCGGGTGACAATGAGTGGGTTGGGTGAAAGTAGTAGTACTACACCCGTACCAACTACATCCACAAAAAACGTCGTTTCGGGCTATACCTTTGCATTGTAATCACAACGTCGTGGTTGCACTAAAAACCAATGTTATAGCTTATGATAGGAATCGCAAGGAGCATTAAGGACAATGTACAGATTTGTACCAGTGAAGAACTCAACAAGGCGCTCGATTCGCCTCAGGTAGCCGAGGTATGTCGTCGCATCGTCGAAGCCAAGGAAGCCTACGGGAGAGGGGAGATGCCGAAGGAGGATTTCGAAGCCACGAAGTCGCGGTTGAAGAAGCAATTGCCCATCCTCACGCTTCACGCCACCTTCAAGAACGGCCGACGCAAGAACGATGAAGCCATCCCGAGCGGACTTGCCATCTACGACCTCGACCACATCGATAATCCACGGGCCAAGTGGGCGGAAATCGAACCCCGAAGGGAGGAGTTGGGCATCCTGCTCTCCCATGTGTCGCCCAGCACGGAAGGTCTTCGCCTGGCGTTCATCATCCCGAATGGCATGGGGTTGGCGGAATCGCAGGCATGGATGGCTCAGCAATTGGGTGATGCTCAGTATGATACCTCTGTGAAGGATTATGCCCGTAGTTCGTTTCTCGTGCCTCGTGCGTATGTTCTTTATGTGGATGAGGAGCGGTTGTTGGCGGAACATGGTACCGAATCCGTAGGGGTGGGGTCAGCTCACCCGAATGCACCGACAAACGGCATTGCGGACGACCCTGCGGATGTTGACGGGCAGGCAAACCCTGCCCCTACAGGGAATGAAAAAACGGACGCATACCCCACCACTTACGAAGGAATTCCGTACACGTTGCTCTTGGAGGTGCTCGAAGAGCAGTTGGGAGGTGCACCGGAGCATGGAAGCCGTAACAACTTCATCTTCAGCATGGCATGTAATCTCCGCTATGTTTGTAACGACGATCCATTGTGGATAGCGCAAGTGCTGCCCACCTATGGCGAGGCGGAAAACAAGTGGATGACCACCATCAAGAGTGCTGCATCGAGGAATCAGACTCAGAAGATGTCTCGTGTCATGGAGCGTACCTTGCTCATTTGTAGAGAGCGTTTGGGACTGAATGCCGAGGCGACGGAGATGGGTACACCACCGGAGATGCCCCGCCGATTGCCGCCATTGATCAAGCTTCTCGTGAGCCGTACACCGAAGATTTATCAGCCTGCCGTGGCGCATGCCGTCTTCCCTGCCTTGGCCACTCACTTGTGGAAAACCACCTTCCGCTACATCGATAATATTGAGCACGAAGCCACGCTGATGAACGTGCTGATGGCGGGTACCGGAGCGGGAAAGAATTGTATCAGCGAGCCGATAAACCGCATCATGGCCGACATCCGTGAGCGGGATAGGGTGAACCTCCAGCGTGAGCGTGAATGGAAGCGCGAGATGCAGACCAAGGGTGCCAACAAGGACAAGCGTCAACGTCCCGAAGGGCTTGTCATTCAGGAGATTGACCCCGATATGACCAATGCCGCCTTCGTCCAGCGATTGGCGGATGCCGAGGAGCGTTTCCTCTATGCCAAGATGAACGAAATCGACCAATTCGATGCTCTCAAGACATCGGCACGCAGCAAGGCGCATTTCCAAATCATGTGTCTCGCCTTCGACCCGGGCAATGTCTACGGTCAGACTCGTGTGGGCACGGGTTCGGTGAGCGAGCGGGTATGTATCCGTTTCAATTGGAATGCCTCGACCACCCTCAGCAAGGGCAAGGAATACTTCCGTAGTGTATTGACGGACGGCCCCATCAGCCGTATCAACTTCTGTACCATCCCGAAGCGCACCATCGGCTCGGAGATGCCCGTCTTCGGCAAGTACGATGCCGCCTTCAACGAGGAGTTGCGCCCCTACATCGAGAACCTGAACAAGGCTCGCGGATTGGTGGAAAGCAAGGCCGTGAACCGTCTCTCGAAGAAGCTCGTGGAGGAGTATGCCGAGTTCGCCCGTCTCTCGCAAGACCGTGTGTATGAGAACCTTTCGTTCCGTGCCAACGTCATCGCCTTCCTCAAGGCCATGGTGCTCTACGTGGCTCATGGCGAGAAGTGGGACAAGACCATGGAGGATTTCGTGCGCTGGAGCCTGGAGTACGACATGTGGTGTAAGATGCAGTTCTTCGGCAAGGCCATCGGTCGTCAGGAAAAGCAGGGCGAGGACACCTTCAAGACGAGGGGACCTCAGAACTTGCTCGACCTCCTTCCCGAGGTGTTCACCCGTGAGGAAGCCCAGCTCATGCGCCTCCGCCAAGGCATCGACGAGGGCAACGTGCGCAGCATGCTGAGCAATTGGAAGAAGCGGGGCTACATCGAGGAGTACGGCCGGATGATGCCCCAGAACGAGGCCTCCCGTCAGCAGTACGTCAAGACCGCAAGCTACTTGGAAAGACATCCGCAGGCGGCATAGTTTGTATTTCTTCCCATAATTTCTCTGTCGTTTTATTCTGTGTGAAGAGAAGAATCTGAAAGCATTTATTGGTGCTTTTCAGATTCTTCATCATATGTAAATGGTATAACACACATTTATGATTTTTAGGATTAAAAAATCATGTGATATTTCTTTATATGTATGTTATTGATATAAATCAGAACTCAGATTCTGATTCCATCATTATTTCTTTGTACAAATTATATAATATAGCCTTTTGGGGGAGAAATCCTTTCTCTGCTTGTTGATTGGGCACTTCTGATTTAAGTCTTTTTTCTTTTATTTTACGGATTGCCGCTGGAATTTGGCTTTTATTCTCAATCAAAATAAACGCACCATTAGTGTTTTTTGCAATTCTTTGTAAGTCACTGAAGTTTTGGGTGTTTTTTATTTTGCTTTTTGAATATTTAATTTTATCATCAAAAGTATAATATATAGAATCTTTTTTACTAGCAAAAGCTATTACATCTACTCGAATGCGATGTTTAAGAAGTAGGTTGGTTAATGTTTTTTCAGATAATTTACTTTTATTATCAGAACCATCACTAAGGAGTAGGATGGAATAAGGTGCACGTTCTGTTGTTAAAATCCCATCACGTAGTGCACTAGCTAAGATAGCGTCGTAGATAGCCGACCCATCATTTCCTTTTGAAGGAAATAAATTTAGAATAGCTGATGTGTTTTCAGACTTAGGATAGTGAGGTTTTCCTGCAAATAGGGTAATCGAATAGTCTGATAAAACATTATTGTTAATAAGTTGTTCTAAAAAATGATTCTCTAGTTGGAAATATGTTGGTGCAAGACTGTCACTCTGAGCTTTAAGGCTCGAAGAACGGTCAATGATAAGTCCTGAGGTATGGGTGGTTTTCTTGTTATTAAGCACAATGTTTGTTGCTGGTAGTTGTTGTTCCTTAATGTGTATGGTAATTGGTGATGTTGTTATAATTGAATCTAATTGAATGAATGCCCCCGGCATGAAAAATAAGAGTGGATCGTTTGATTCTAACTTTGACCATGTCGCTGTGAATTTCATGGGCTCAATTCTGAAATCCCCTGCTTGCATCGGAATAATAGTCATTTTCTTATAAAGGAAAGATGGTACGTACTTACCTTTGTAATACACAGTATCGTATGTTTTTTTACTTGGTAATGTTTGTTCTTTCCAATATGCTGAATTGATAGCAAGAGGTGGTGTAGAAAGCTGGTTTAAATTAAGATTAGTATATACTCGAATTTCGCATTCAACACTATCGCCAAGGGTTATATGATTTTTATTGACTGTTGCTTCAACAACCAATAAATCATTCTTGGTTGACTTCGTTGATGAATTAGATAATGATAAAACAGTTTCTTTAGTTGCGCGAACGGTGAAAGGTTTTGATGTTAATTCTACACCAGAATTAGTTCGGGCCTTCATAATGGGCATTGAGTAATTACCTTCTTTGTTGAAAGAAAGTATGAATGTATAAGATTCTCCATATGTCTTGGTCGTTTTATTGTTTTTTATTGTTGTGGAAGTTTGTGTTGAACGCATTGGCCCTGATATTACTGCAAATCCATTCTTGTCATTCCCCCAATCCCAAGTAGGTGAGATGAGCTTTTCGGTGGAGTTGTTAGTGTTGTATTGATAATTGAGTTTATATATTTGTTCCAATTGTACAAGTGAATCGGCTTCTACGACAATTCGATTTGTTACTTGTCCCTTAGCATAAATCGAGTAGAATAAACAAGATACTAGCCCTAAACAATAAAGAATTTTTCTACATTTTGTTTTTTTTAACATAATCATATCCCTGGAATTGTGTCGGGAACAACTTTTATATGATTTAAATTCTAATATAATATTAAAAAATTGTAGCGTTTGATTGGATTAATAAGGTTTCAAAATCTTATCATTTTAAGACTTTTTACTGAACTTCTTGTTAGAAAAGAACAGGAAATCCTTGAATGATGTTTTTGCAAATATATACAAATAATCTGAAAAGTAGATTGTTTGGGCGAATTTTTCTTATTGTGGGGATTTAAAAATGTTCTTTATTCAAATCTGCATACAGTTTTTGTAGACTGATGTTTGCATTGGTGATAATGCGAATCTACAAGGGGAAGTCTTAAGATGTACTCTATACATTTGATGGTATGTACCTGCGCAGGGGTAAATTTAGGCGTAAAATTATTACGTCCTTTGACGAGAAACACATGTCAACCTCTATGTTAGACATACTCTATACCATTGAAAAGGAATGTGTTGATAGCTGTACATATAATGTTCGTGTTGGGATTGGAAAATAAACTTATATCAGATAGATTTCTGTAATTGTAGTTAGGATATTTACTGACTCTTCTGACGCACTTTTAAATAATTGTTGTATCTTGCTAGCTTAAAATTCAGTATCATTTAATATTCAGAACGTAGTGAAAATTAGGATGCATCTTTGATTGTATTTTGATTCTTGTCACTATGTTCTTTTTGAATGACACTAATGGGATAAGAAAAGAGGGTGTAGTCAGAAGTGTCAGTTGAGTCAGTCATTATTTTGACTACATCTCCGTTCATCCCTTGCATCTTACATGAAAATTATATAAATTTGCGTGCATAAGGCCCTGTGCCTTGTGATGTGAAAAGAAAACCGCATTGGAAAACTAAATGATTTTGTAGTATGTATCAGACAAACGAACTGTTGGAGCAACAGAAAGCGCTCCCCGCCAAGTATGCGGCGGTATTCAAGAAAGTGTATCTGTGGATGAGCTTCGCGCTGGTCATCTCGGGACTCACCGCCATGTACATAGCCAAGCAGCCCGAAGTGGTGGCAACCATCTTCAGCAACAACCTCTACTTCATCCTGATGATGGTGGCACAGCTGGGCCTGGTATGGTTCATCTCCGCCCGCATCATGCAGATCACCTCGTTCACCGCCACCCTGCTGTTCATCGCCTATGCCATCCTCACCGGCTTCACCCTCTCGTTGATATTCCTGGCATTCACGGCAGAGTCCATCACCACCGTGTTCTACATCACGGCAGGCACCTTCGCGGCCGTATCGCTCTACGGATACACCACCAAGTCCAATCTCTCGTCCTTCGGAGGCTACCTCTTCATGGGACTCATCGGACTCATCATCGCGTCGGTGGTCAACTGGTTCCTGAAGAGCGAAATGCTCTACTGGATAGTATCGTACGTAGGAGTGATGATATTTGTCGGCCTCACCGCCTACGACACCCAGAAAATCAAGACCATGGTGCAGGCCTACGGTTGCGAGGATACGGAAACCACCAACAAGGTGGCGCTCATCGGAGCCCTCGAACTCTATCTGGACTTCATCAACCTCTTCCTCTATCTGCTCAGAATCTTCGGAAAGAGAAGATAAGGGTAGGGGGGAGACTACGGCTTACGTCGGCGGATGGCACATGCGGTCGTCCGTCTTTTTTTTGCCCCTATCTTATACCCTATTAAAATAAATGTCGTACCTTTGCGCACTTTTCAAAATAATAAAAAGAGAGAAAAAATGAACGTAAAACAAATCTTGCCGGTGGCCGTGATGGCCATTGCCACACTCACCGGCTGTGAAGGAAAGAAGGAAATGAACGCAGGTATCAGACCTGAAAACATGGACCTCACGGCTCAGAAAGGAGCTGACTTCTATCAGTATGCC
>JAFTTU010000045.1 GCA_017466635.1 Bacteroides sp. | reverse complement strand
TCGATTTTAATGTTATATATCGCAAAAATACATTCCTTTATAGAAAGTAACCGATACTTTTTTGTCTGATTCTGATAGTATGGTTTTATTCTATAGATTTGTATAACAATTCGGAATTTGTGATAATTGATATAACTTCATGCAAGTTTTTGATGTTATTTTTTGGCGGTTCGGAAAGATTCATTTACCTTTGCATCAACATGCTCACCCCGCTTCCCGTAGAACAGCGCGCTCAGGGTGAGCCTTTTTTATTTATATTATGGACAAAATAGAAAAATACAATCAGAGACAAGCATCTATAGAGAAACAAATTGCTGTTATGGGATTTCAGATAATGTATTGGAATCATGGTTGCATAGCATTGTTTATGTAAGAAATATCTGTGCACATCATAGCCGATTGTGGAATAAGAACTTGCGAATACAACCTGTAGCTCCCAAAAGTACCAATTTCCCCTTTCTTGTCAATCAAGCACCTACCAATCGGATTTATTATATCTTGAGCATTATTCTTTACTTGTTGCAGGTTGTAAATCCACAAAACACATTTGCTTCACGTATTAAATCTCTCTTAATGGAGTTCCCACTGATAGATATTGGTGCAATGGGATTCCCCAAAGATTGGGAAAAGGAGCTTTTATGGAATTAATTTCTTCAAACCCTATGTCGTCTAATTGGTGTTTTTTTTCTTTAAAAGAGATTTCTATAAAAAGAATCCCCCTCCGTGAATGAAGTGGAGAGGGATTCTTTTTTACTATGCCTGTTCGTTATTAGCCGAATATATGCACGAAATTTCCTAGACCTCCTTTCACGATTGGAAATCACGAAATGAGACCTAGGAAAAAGCTATTATTCTTCAATATCCCACCAGATTTCGTATGTCCAGATGTCATCATCTGCATAATGCGGTTGGATAGCAGCCAATTCTTCTGCATTATAATTGGTTTCATGAGAACACTGCATGATACGGTTCCATTGCTTGCCCAATGGGATTTTCTTCAATGCTGTTGCATTTTCAAAATATTCAGCAGGCATTTCCCAACCCATATAGTTTTGGTAATCATGACGACGCATGTCGTTCCAGTTTACGGTAGAGTAAAGCATAGCAATGAATTTCTGAGTCATGATCTTTTCCATGCTGATGTCTGCAGATGTACCGATAGCACCATTCATGAAAGCGTCAATCTTGCTCTGTTCCATCTGACCCATAGAAGGACAGTCGGCATAAGCCGGATCGTTATTCCAAATCAACAACATCTTGTTGATTTCGTCGATGTTTGCTTGGATACCAGCCTTGTAGGCAGCAAATGCACCGTCCTTGTCGTTCTTCTTCATCAATACTTCAGCTTTGATGAAGCAAGCTTCGGCATAAGTAGCCCACAAGTATGGTGAGTTAGGACGAACATAAACATTACCAGAAGAAGGATACCAATTATCAATAGCTTTGTAGAATATGTTCGGAGTATTGTAAACACCTGCACTACCTGCATAGATACCTACATAAACAGAGTCTTGTGCACGTTCTGCAATCGAAGGCTTCCAACCACCATCAGCACGAGCAATGAAGTTAGCCAAGCCATTCGGCATACGAACCTTAGACTGCATGTCTACACCGATACCACGCTTCCAAACCTTTTCACCATCAATACTGAATTGGCGCCATGCCAAAATCTTGTCGGCACGTGGGTCTTCAATACCCTTGTCGTCAAAGTTCACCAACAAGTTTTCCAACCACTTGGTAGGCATTGTAATATGACGATTACCATTGTAAGTCTGGTCCCAATTGTAGTTTGTCTTCATCGGGTCAGTAGAGATAAAGTCACTTGAAGTTTCCTTTACGTCTTCACATTGGATATAAGTATCATCTTCGATACTTTGTTGAGCCTTGCTCAAGCATTCCAAGATCAAGTCCGCATCATAGTACTTGCTCTTCTTGGAAAGTTGGTTGATTGTACGGGCCTTCAACAAGTAAGCCATTTTAATCCACTTCTGTACATCCCCACCGTTCCATGTATCTCCAGCTGACAATGCTGGTACACTTGCACTGTTAGGTTGCTGCTTGTTGAAATATTCCAATGCTTCGTCAATGTTCTTCAAACATTCAGTATAGATGGTTTCACAACTGTCGTATTTTGGCTTTGCGCTAGCAGCATTAGCTTCATGATACGGCATTTCACCATAGATGTCAGCCATCAAGAGGAAACCGTATGATTTCAAGATCAAGGCAGCACCGGCATAATGCCATGCTTCGGTTGCGATTGCCTTTTCGTACATGTCCACAATGTTTGGACCTGCACCTACAAAGAATTGTTGATACGGAGTTGTACACATGGAAGTAGTAGCTTCCCATTGAGCAGAACAGCCGTCACGATGTGTACGTGATGTGGCAGTAAATGCTTGGCAGATAAATTGGGAACGGTAACCATGTGCACCGGTTGCATATGCCAAGTGGTATTGTACCCAAGGCAACAGGGTGTTTACGGGAACAACAGCTTGTGCCGGAGTATTAGGATTGTCATTGATATCCAACCAATCGTTACAAGAACTGAATGTCATCAATCCCGCTAAACCTAGTATGATAGATTTAAAAAGTTTCATATTAATTAAATTTAGTAGTTAGAGAATTTAGAATGTCAAGTTCACACCGAAAGCAAAACTTGCAGTTGCCGGTACACAGCAGTAGTCGATACCTACACCACCTGAACCTGATACACCCGAACCTGCTGCCGATGCTTCAGGATCGCCGCGATAGTTGGTGAACAACAACAAGTTGTTGGCAGTAGCAGTGAGGCTTGCACGCTTGATGCTCAACTTCTTCAAGAATGACTTAGGTACATCGTAGTTCAATGACAATGTACGCAAACGGAGTGAATTCACCTTTGTAATATAGTTGCTACCTTCACGATAATAGTAATCGGTGTAATACTTCTGAATTACTTCCTTACCGGAGATGGTTGCACCATTCATGTCGTAATTTTCGTTGGCATTGAATGTGTAAACCACATCCTTGTAACCACCATTACCATCAGCTTGTACACCTGTAAGAGTCAAAGATTCTCTGTTTTCAGTCAAATCACTCATACCCTTACCTACCAAGTAGTAATCTGTACCATTGTAGATATCACCACCAACACGGAATTCCCATGCCATATTGAATGTCCAGTTCTTCCAAGTCAATGTATTGTTGAAACCACCTTGGAACTTTGGTTCACGGTTACCGATACAATATTTTGTGCTGGCATCATATGTAGGCATGCCATACTTGTCAAGGATAACCTTACCTTCATCGTTATACTTCCAATGATAACCAGAGATACCGAGGAAAGCGCCGTTGTTGAATGATGCAGCCTGTGCGCCACCGAACTGAGCATCTGTCACATAAAGAACATCTGTTCCTACCGGCAAGTTCTTAACTGTACCACGGTTACCATAGATGTTGATGCTAGTATCCCAGGTAAAGTTCTTGGTCTGAACCGGTGTACCACCAATAGTCAATTCCATACCTTTATTATATACGTCACCGATGTTCTGTGAGCAGAAAATGAAACCTGTTGACTGAGGACCACGCGGTGAAATAATTTGGTTCAAGGAATTGTTGGTATAATATGCATAATCCACCTTGAAACGGTTCTTGAAGAAACGGAGTTCCAAACCTATTTCTGTAGATTCTGTCATTTCCGGTTCCAAAATCGGATTACCACGGCTCCAGCTTGTACCATAACCAGTCACATCACCCAAGAAAGTAGCGGCAGAACCCAAGTAAGTATTGGTTACATAAGCACCGGCATCCTTACCTACCTTTGCCCAGCTCACGCGCAATTTACCGAAGCTGAGGATGCTGTCATCGATTACTTCACGATCCTGCAAGAATTGTGAGAAGACAATGGCACCACTTACTGATGGATAGAAGAATGAACGGCTTTCCTTTGGCAATGTAGAAGACCAGTCATTACGTCCTGTTACAGTTGCAAAGATGGTGTTCTTCCAGTCTGCACGGAATTCACCATACACACCTACCAAACGATGACGGCTATAATTGGTTACAAAGAATTTGTCTTCATTGGCAATGTTACCGAATGAATAGAAACCAGGAATAACGAAGTTCCAACCGTAACGGTAGTTACGTGTACTCTTGGTATCATCAGTAGCGGTACCCAACATCAAGTTGAAGTTGAAGTCACCGAACTGCTTGTTAAAGTTAGTCATCAAGTTGGTTGACAAATATTGGTAACGCAAAGAGTTCTCACTCATCATACCGTTCTGCCACAACAACTTAACAGCAGCACCTTCACCGATACGGTTTGCATTTTCAGTAGTATAAGAGTCGATACCCATACGATAGCTAATCCACCACCAGTCGGTAATGTCCGCTTTCACACTGAAGCTTCCTGTGAAACGTTCTGTACTATCGTCCATTTTGTAGTTGTCGAGCATCCAATATGGATTTTCAACGTCTGAAGACAATTCTTGTCTACCTTCGAACATACGGTATTTGCTACCGTCTTCATTCAAATAGTGCTTCATATCGTCACTACGTGACCAACCATACAATGAAGTCATGGAGCCACTACCACCAGAACCATAAAGACCCGCAGAAGTTAAAGTCTTGTCTGTACGAGCCTGTGAATATGCCACATTACCATTGAATGTGAACATTTTCCACTTCTGTTCCGCATTGAATCTGAAAGTAGTCTTGGTATAACCGGTTGTCGGAATGATACCGTCCTGATCATAGAATGAACCAGAAAGGAAGAAGTTACCAGTCTTATTACCACCCGAAATACTAAGGTTGGTATCCCAAGCTCCACTACTCTTGAAGAAATCACCGATATTGTCATAAACTTGTTCATTCGGGCCGAAAGCTTCACCCCAAGAATTGGTAGTATAATCGTCTACAATTGCTTGACCGTTTTCATCCAATCCATTGTAATAACCTCTTTTGTATTTAGTTTGAGTCTTCGGGAGAGTCTTAACCCAAGAGGTCAAATATTTAGCTGAAAGATTGACTTCCACATTACCTTCCTGACCCTTCTTTGTAGTGATAAGAACGACACCGGAAGCAGCACGAGAACCATAAAGAGCTGAAGCAGCCGGTCCCTTCAAGATAGACATACTTTCAATATCTTCCGGGTTGATGTCCATCACACGGTTAGCATTGGTTGTTGCCGAAGCTGTCATACCATCGTATGCCGAGTTACCGACAACAGAAGTTGAGTTATCATAGATGACACCGTCCACAACGAACAATGGTT
The DNA here is from genome assembly GCA_017466635.1 of Bacteroides sp. GTDB lineage: Bacteria > Bacteroidota > Bacteroidia > Bacteroidales > Bacteroidaceae > Phocaeicola. Next base: position 4,182 of record JAFTTU010000045.1, on the reverse strand, counting down.
GGTTGTCGCGTTCCAAGGATGTACCACCACGGAGAATAATTTGAGAACCGGAACCAGCTGCACCAGATGTCTGTGTAATGGTAACACCTGCTACCTTACCTGCCAAAGAGTTAATGGCATTGGCACTCTTGTTCTTCATCAATTCTTCCGACTTCATGTCGTCAACAGCATAACCTAACGACTTACGGTCTTTCTTGATACCAAGAGCTGTTACAACCACTTCGTCCAAAGTTTCTGAGTCTTCCTGCAAAGTCACATTGTAATTGTTAGCAGCGCCAACTTTCAATTTGAAAGTTTCGTAACCAATGAAAGAAATTTCCAAGATGCTACCTGGAGCTGCGTCTACGGTAAAGTTACCGTCAATGTCAGTAACGGCACCTGTACTGGTTCCCTTTACTACAACCGCTGCACCGATTACCGGTTCACCTGTAGCGGTAATGACCTTACCTGTTACTTTCTTTGTTTGCTGAACTGTCTGATGAATGCCTTCCTTATCGGCGAAAGCCGACTGTGGTGAAGCCATTCCTAGTAAAGCAAGCAACACAAATGAATAGTAATAATTCTTCTTCATAAGTTTGTTTTCTTTTAGAATTTAAGGAATATAGTTTGTTTATAGTTTTAAAGCTTTGTAGATTTTTATGTACAAACACTTTTTGTAGATATTGTTTCTATCTGGTTGGTTTATAATGTTTTCTCCTTTCCCATAGGCAATTTGCTTTTATTAATCCTTTATTTTGTTCTAATGTTTTATTAACAAACGTCCAACAAATATATACGTTTTTTCACAACTTAGCAAAAGAATTCTAAAATAATTGTTGAGCTGAAGACAATTCGCTGCTCCGAATGACACGGGTAGGAAGGGCTAAAACCGAGTTTTGGGTATAAAATTGGTTTTTTGCTTCATTTGCTTCATTCTCGCTGATTGTCAACCGATTGGGATGAACTTCCCGTATGAAGTTCCTTTTGGAACATGAAACGGGTGGTGAGGAGATTTTACTCCCTATTGCATTCCTGCTCACTCCTTGATGCATAAGGCATCGAGACTATATGTGTAGCGTCATGCTTCAGTATTTATTCTTAAATCATCACCGTTGAATGGTTGTTCAGCGTTGATGAATGGTGGATTATCAGCGTTGAATGGCGAAACAACGATGGTGAATGAAGAATAGAATTGTATCTTTGTCGGTTTGTATGTAGTCTTGAGGAGGAATATATTAGGGTTCGTCGTTTTTGATGGGGAGCATTTTAATGGCAAAATGCTAGGATTTTTGGTTTTTAAATTGTTTCTTTGTGGAGTGAAAAATGAAATGAATGAGATTATGGCTACAACATCTTTGAATATCCCTATTGAAATACCTAATTCTGCTTCATTGAATTTGGAAGAATTGAAACGTCAACTGACAGATTATGCCCGAATGTTGGTTTATAAGTCCACCAATGTATCTGCTCCTAAACATGGTTTACGCTCTTTCGACGAATTGCATCCTGCGGTTAAAGAACTGTGTGGTGTGATTTCGCTCGCTGAAGATGATTTGGATGGTGAAAAGGCTCGTGCTGATTTTTGGAGAGAAGTATGAAAATGAGACTTTTTCTTGACAAGAATATAGTCATTGATTATATCGGTCACAGAATGCATTTCCTTTCGGCGGCGACATTGATGGATATTCTGTGATTTTATTTCTATAGCTCCTTCTATCTACCGTGAAACTCAAGTTATAATGGGAACGGAACTTCATCCGGGAAGTTCATCCCAATCGGTTGACAATCAATGGGAATGAAGCAAATGAAGCAAAAAACCGTATTCTTGTCTTAATGTTACAATCGTGTTGCAATTGAAGGATTTGAAAGAAAAATGGCGTTTTAACGCATTCTGGGCTGATTTTGTCGGGCGAAAAGTTTGGATGGTAGATTAAAAAGACTTAAATTTGTCCTAAAATAAGAAGAACGTGGTGCGAGCCCTTCGGGAGCTCGCATTGCGCTTTGTTTGTTGAAGAAACATTATTAGTTTAATTTTATAAGTTACTAAATTTAATCACTATGAATGAAGAACGCAAAAGAAGAGGTATTGCTGATAGCAAGACTCTGATGACAGCGGCTATTTGTGCGCTGTTTCTAGGTGGCGGTTCAGTGATGGCTCATGCAGCAGAGGCTCCTGTAGTTCAGGAACAGCTGCAGACTACCAGCATTACCGTTACAGTAGTCGATTCAAAGGGCGAACCGGTAATCGGTGCTAACGTGGTACAGAAGGGTACTACCAACGGTACAATCACTGACATCGACGGTAAGGCTACTTTAAACATCAAGCCAGGAAGTACCGTTCAAGTGTCTTTCGTGGGTTTCCAGACTCAAGAAGTAAAAGTTAATAAGGACATGCGCATCGTCTTGAAAGACGACTCGGAACTTTTGGATGAAGTTGTTGTTGTAGGTTATGGCTCTCAAAAGAAAGTGAACTTGACCGGTGCTGTAGCTTCGGTAGATGTAGACAAGGCTATTGATAGCCGTCCGGTTACTGATATTGGCCGTGCTTTGCAAGGTTCGGTTCCAGGTTTGACCGTTACAACCAATTCCGGTGAAATCGGTGGCGCTCCTACTATCAAGATTCGTGGTAATATCGGTTCTCCAAGTGGTAGCGGTGGTGCTCCACTCATTTTGGTTGATAACGTGGAAGTAACCGACATTTCATTGGTAAATCCGGACGATATCGAATCTATCTCTGTATTGAAGGATGCGGCTTCGGCTTCTATTTATGGTGCCCGTGGTGCATTCGGTGTATTGTTGATTACTACCAAGGCAAAGACCAAACACGAACGTCTTTCGGTGAAGTATACCAACAACTTCTCTTGGCGTACTCCGACACAGAATCCGGAACAGCTTCCTGGTTGGCAACAGGCCGAAATCAACCTCATGGGTGAACGCAATGCAGCGGCCAATCCGTCATCGGTTACTTATTACAATGTAGTAGGTAATATGCGCGTGGATGAAGAACACATCCAGAAGATGAAAGCTTATTGGGAACAATACGGCTATGGTGACCAGTTCGGTCCTGAAATGGAATTGGGCCGTGACTTTGAATTCCGTGATGGTGGTATGTTCTTTATCCGTACTTGGGACTGGTACGACCAATACATCAAGGACTGGTCTCCACAGCAGAACCATAGCTTGACAATCAATGGTGGTAACGGAAAGACCAATTATAACATTGCTTTGAGCTATTTGAACCAGGAAGGTATGATGAAGGTGAACTCCGATGAATACAGACGTTACAACGGTAACTTCTCTATCAACTCGGAATTGAACAAGTACATTTCTGTACGTGCAGGCGCGATGTTGACCCGTTCGGACTATGACAAGCCGTTCAACTACAACAGTGACCTCTACGACCAGATGTACTACCTCTATCGTTGGCAGCCGATGATGCCTTACGGCACATTCGAAGGCAAGCCTTTCCGTAATGCCATCACCGAACAGAAAGCGGCGCCAACCATGGAAAAAGAACGTGAATATGTACGTTTCAATGGTGGTCTTACCTTGAAGCCTTTTGAAGGTTTTACTTTCGATGCAGACTTCACATATAGCACCGTAGAAACTCGTTTCAAGAAACATGGCGCTCCTAGCTTGTTGGCTGGTTACAACGTATTCTCAGCTATTACAAGCGTGGATAATTTGCGTGCTAACTATACTAATTATGTATCGGCAAGTTCATACGACTATGCTTATCAAGAAAACGGCCGCACAGAGAACTTGACTGCTAACTTTGTTGCCACTTATGCAAAGCGTTGGGGAGACCACGATTTCAAGGTAATGGCAGGTTCGAACATTGAAAAGAGTGAATACAAGTATTTCTGGGCTCAACGCAAAGGCTTGCTTGACCCGATGAAGCCGGAATTGAATATGGCAACAGGCGACCAAACCGTAGGTTCATCTCATACACATTGGGCAGTAGCCGGTTTCTTTGGCCGTATCAACTACAACTTCAAGGATCGTTACATGTTGGAAGTGAATGGCCGTTACGATGGTTCATCCCGCTTCCCTAGCGGACAACGTTTCGGTTTCTTCCCTTCTATGTCTGCCGGTTGGCGTGTGACTGAAGAAGCTTTCATGCAGAACTTGAAGCCTTATTTGAGCACATTGAAACTCCGTGGATCTTGGGGTATGATCGGTAACCAGGATGTTGGTACAGAC
>JAFTTU010000044.1 GCA_017466635.1 Bacteroides sp. | reverse complement strand
TGCTTCGTTCCACCTTCTTCAAGAAACGACGTGCCGAACGTACATCCTCGACAATGAAATGCTTGATGCCGAGGATGATTTCCTTGTTATAGGCTGGCAATACCTTTTCGATGGCGGTATCGCCTAATGTGACGGGGATGAGGTATAGAGCTGTTTCCACTATTTAATGTATGATTTTTGATGTATGATGTATGATATACAAGCATCTGAAAGAAAATCAGACATCATAAATCATACATCATACATTAGTATTTATCCATAAATAATATTACCGTTTTCGTCCATGTATTCTTCCAAGCCCTTTTCGTAGGCAGCCATGGCACGGAGAGACATGCCCATGCTGGAGAAACCACCATCGTGGTAGAGGTTCTGCATGGTCACCTTACGGGTCAAGTCGGAGAACATCACGATACAATAGTCGGCACATTCTTCGGCAGAAGCATTGCCAAGTGGCGACATGCGGTTGGCAAAGTCGAAGAGCTTGTCCATACCCTTCACACCCGAACCGGCTGTTGTCATGGTAGGCGACTGGGAAATGGTGTTGACACGTACATGGTGTTCACGACCATAGATGTAACCGAAGCTACGGGCAATGGATTCGAGCAATGCCTTGGCATCGGCCATATCGTTGTAACCGAAGAACGTACGCTGGGCAGCTACATAGCTCAATGCCACGATAGAACCGTAATCGGCAATGGCGTTCATCTTCTTGGCTGCCTGAATCATCTTGTGGAAAGACACGGCCGAGATGTCCAATGTCTTACCCAACATATCATAATCGAGGTCGTCGTATGTACGGCGCTTGCGCACATTAGGCGACATACCGATGGAGTGCAAAACGAAATCAATTTGTCCGCCCAACACTTCCATGGAACGCTTGAACACGTTTTCCAAATCGGCTACGCTGGTGGCATCGGCAGGGATGACTTCGCAGTTCAACTTTTCCGCCAATGCATTGGTTTCTCCCATACGAACGGCTACCGGAGTATTGGACAATGTGATGATTGCACCATTTTCGACTGCCTTTTCGGCCACTTTCCATGCGATGGACTGTTCATTCAACGCACCGAAAATGATGCCTCTTTTACCTTTCAACAAATTATAATTCATACCTATTCTTTTTTGATTCGGGCGCAAAGGTACGAAAATTTCTTGGATTTCAGACGGGAATTGCACACTTTTTAGGGTTTGTGTGCAGTTTATACTTGTTCCCCCTTGCGAAGGGGGTAGGGGGATGTTCCTTTGGACAAGAAAAAAACATACTATAACCAAGCCCTGCGGTTGGAACATCCCCCTGCCCCCCTTCATAAGGGGGAGATAATTCAGAACAAGATTTCGTCCAACGCCTTGCGATTCTTTTCCTTGCATTCATCCTACGGATAACCTATCGGTACCAACACCACCGGTTCGAGGTTTTCCGGAAGCTGAAGCACTTCGCGGCACAAGGCAGCATTGAAATTGCATACCCAACAAGTAGCCAAACCTTGCTCTGTCGCTGCCAAGCAGATATGTTCTACCGCAATGGCAATATCGATATCGGCATGGTCCTTGTTGTCGGCACGACGATGCCAGGACTCTTCGTGATTGGCACAAGCCACGATGATGCACGGAGCCGTAGAAAGCCAGTCGCGCTTGTAGCAAGTCTGCAATTGGGCAATGGCTTCCTTATCGGTCACGATACGGAAACGCCACGGCTGAAGATTCACTGCCGACGGTGCCAAACGTACACACTCCATGATATAATCCAACTTCTCAGCCTCTACCGGGCGAGTATCATAATTGCGCGAAGAATAGCGCGCTTTCACTAATTCCAGAAAGTTCATAAGCTTTTTCATTTTTTCGTTTGCACAAAAATAATAACTTTGCACCAATTAAACGATAAAAGAAATGAAGAAACTTGTCATATTCGATTTGGACGGCACCTTGCTGGACACTATCGCCGACCTGGCAGCCGCCGCCAACCATGCCTTGCAACAATTGGGCTACCCTACTCATCCCGTCGATACCATCCGTACATACGTGGGAAACGGCATCAACAAACTATTGGAACGCTCCTTGCCGGAAGCGGAACGGAACGAAGAAAGGGTGATGCAGATGCGTAGCCATTTCGTACCTTATTATGATAAGCACAACGCCGACTTGAGTTGCCCTTATCCGGGTATCGTTGCCTTGCTGGAAGAGCTTCAGCATAGAGGGGTGATGATAGCGGTCGCTTCGAACAAGTACCAAGCAGCCACAACCGAACTGGTCAAACACTACTTCCCCACCATCGGCTTTATCGAAGTATTGGGTCAACGGGAAGGCATCGCCGTAAAACCCGACCCTACCATCGTGTTCGACATCCTGAAGAAAGCGGAGATTCAGCCTGAAGAAGTATTGTATGTAGGCGATTCGGGGGTAGATATGCAGACGGCTATCAACTCCGGTGTGGATGCCGTAGGTGTAGCATGGGGCTTCCGTCCGAAAGCCGAACTGGAAAGCTTCTGTCCGAAAGGAATAATTGACAAGGCGGAAGAGTTGTTGGAGTTTGTGTAAGGGAAATTATATGCTATTTGTCTCCCCCTTGTGAAGGGGGCTAGGGGGATGTTCCGCCCGAAGGGAAACCATGTCCTATGGGACATCCCCCTGCCCCCTTCACAAGGGGGAGATTATTTCACTTCACCCGTTTCAAGAACTCCCGGATATCATTCGCCAACTTCTTGTACACCGGTGAATCCTTGAATCCGGTGTGCTTACGAAGCACTACATCCACCGGAAGAAGAGAGCGTTCATAGCACGTCAGTTCATTGCGGAACTGGGTATGATGCTCTGCCAACCGTTTGATTTCTTCTTCCCGTTCCCGGCGAAGGGCATTGCAGACAGGCGTAAGGACCTTCATCACCACGCTCTCCATGATGTGATGCCCCTGTATAAACATATAGGTATTCTCCGGAGTGACTCCCAGATAGGTAAACTCGGCTTTCATGGACTCGATTTCGTCCAAGGCACGGGGATGTCTCCTTTCCAGTTCGCGAAGCTTGTTCTTCACCCGCTTGTCCATGGCTATCAAGCAGTCTTGGGGCTGGCGCACACTGACATGGTCGAGACGGACATACGAACAGAAATCCATCAACGAGAATTCATTCAGATTGCGCTTGCGGTAGAACCAAACCGACCAGATGAAAAGCGGATAGGCAATCTGTGAATACAAGGTCATGAAGCCCACCAAGTCGACCAACGGATGGTCGTTCAAAGTAGCCATCACGCAAGCCTCATGCAGACTCTCCGCATAACATTGATAGTTCTCGATGGCATAGGCATACGTCTGGAATACAAAACGGCTGTTGTTGATTTGACGGGAAGTGGAAGTGACTCCTTGCAACAGATAATCGTAATCGCTGTCCACACAAGCCACCATGTTTTCACCCAAACGGGAACCCAACTGGTTCATCAGCACCGATTTCTTTCCCTTGCAAAGCGACTTGTTGGAAGGAAGCATCACTTCGAAATAGCACGTGTCATCCTCGAAATCCGAGAAAATGGAACGCCAAAACGAAATATCATCGTAGCTTTCCACATAAGCAACGATTCTTCGCTTCGCCTTCTTCGGTTTCAGCCGATTGGCTGCCCCGATGTACAAGGAAGAGAGATTGTCCGATAAACGCTTTCCCATAATATATATTTTTTAGGCACGGATTACACGGATTTCACGGATAAATTTAATGGATACATACGCTAAAAACCGTGTTAATCCGTGTAATCCGCGCCTAATTTAATCCTTTAACTTTGCTTACACAGTTATATCACTCACTTCGGTCACGGCATCCATCCATCCGTCCATAATCATGGCCGGCGAATGGGTGGTGAGGACGATTTGCACATTCGGGTTCAGCTCACGAATCAGGCTTATCAACCGTTGTTGCCACTCCACGTGGAGGGACACTTCGGGTTCGTCCATAAAGAGCACACCGCTTTGATTGTCCTGCACCAGGACAGTAAGCAGAATGACCAACAATTGCTTTTCGCCCGATGACAACTGGTAAGGATAAAGCGTATCCCCATCCTGTTCGAAAAGAATCTCATTGCTCTTGCGGATGATGGTCTTTCCCGTCTCGCCGAACAAGTCATCTATCAAATCCTGGAACTTGGTTTTAGGAAGGGAGATGTTGGTCGCTTCATCGGGACGTCCCGAGGTGAGACATTCGATGATGCGATTGCCGATGTTCACTTGATAGTCCAGATAACGGCGTTGCAACTGATAGAGTTGCCAATCGAGTTCCGACTTCACGTTCTTGTCCGCCATCTTCTCCATCAAGTCACCATGAATCAACGGCCGGTCGAAACTCCGGATGACATCGTAATGGATATAGGTAGCATCTTCGGGCGAAAAGACGAACTTCACTCCCTGCTGCACCTCATCATTGCTCAACGAACCACCTTGTAGTATATCGAGCGTATTTACCGATTTATTGAGGATGGTACTCTTCCCCCCTCCGTTCACACCACTGAGGATGTTTACATCCGGCTTCAATTCCCATGAGATATTCTTTCGTCCCCAAAGGCCCTTTATTTCGATGCGCTTGATGTAATCTGCCTGTTTCTTCATAGTCATTCTTGCTTTATGCTTACAAAGATAAGGTTTTATTTTGAAATGTAGATACATTTTAGGCACGGATTACACGGATTGCACGGATTTAGTTGATGAATACATACACTAAAAAACCGCGTTAATCCGTGTAATCCGTGCCTAATGAAACAGGATACAGAATCTTTTATTTCTTCATTCCAATCTTCAGCTTAGCGGTAAGCCACTTACGTACCGGTTCATCATACAACTTCAAGGCTGCGTACGCCAATACCACATTCAGTGTATAAACGCAAGCTACCACCTGCCATGTCTCGCCCAATGTATAAACCTGGTTCTTGATGAGCCAAGCATAGAACAGATACATCACCGGATAGTGAACGATATACAGCGGATAAGAAATATCGCCCAAGAACTTGCAGACACCGGTCGAAGTATTGTCGCTGGTCACACCCGAAGCACCGAGCCATACGATGGTCGGGAAAATGAGCATGATGCAGCACATTTCGAAGATACCGTTCACGCAGATACCATCTACACTTGGGAAGAAAGGCACACTGAACAAGGCGAACAACAAAATGATGGCCAACCAGAAGATGCCACGGACACGTACCGGCTTGAAGTTACGGGCCAACAACATACCGAGTGAGAACGGGAACATCATGCGAAGGAATCCACCGAAGATATTGACAGAATCGCCAACGCTCCATCCCACACCGACGCTTTCATAACCCGACACATTGCCCACTGCAAACCAAATATAGATGACACCCAACACAGCCACCAACACCGACAAAGCCTTGGTAGACAAACGGCGGATGAACAAAGCATAGCAGATATTGCCAATGTATTCGAAGAACAACGACCAACTAGGACCATTCAACGGAAACATTTCGCCATTGCCACGCACTTCGTGAGCAGCACCCGGCCAAGCAGGGATGAAACAGCAAGTAAGCAGAAACGCCAATACGACACCGGTAGCAGGAGTAATGGAACCATCCCACTTGGCACAACCACCCAACAGGAAAGTAACTGTACCGATGATGGCACCCATGACAATCATCGGATGCAGACGAACCAAACGACGCTTGAAGAAATCGCCCAATGACATCTTGTTCCAACGGTCATCGTAAGCATAACTAATGACAAAGCCCGAAAGCATGAAGAAGAAGTCCACCGCCAAATAGCCATGATTGAAGACATCGATGGCAGAACCTTCGGCAAAAGCAAACCCTTCGAACACATGATACCACACCACCATGAGGGCTGCAGCTCCACGAAGCCCATCCAAGATGTTATAATGCGGTTTGGAGTCGGCATACGAAGCCGACGAGAATTGTTTGTTTGACATATTATTAGATTATTTGATTTTTAATGCCGCAAAAGTACGACAATGCCATTGATATTTCTTTGTTATAGGGCAAAAAATAAGATTTTATTGTACCTTTGCAGTCATCCAAACAAGAATCGAAGTGAATAAAAGCTCCCTACATACCTCATCCGTCATCACTCAGCTGCAACGCCAGGAGTTGTTGCTTCGCATGGAGTATGAATACGAGAAGGAGACCTTCAAACAGCAAACCGAGGCCATGGGCATCGGACGGAAAATCAAACGGGGTATGTGTTGGTATCCTTTATCGGTAGGGAGAAGTTATTACAATTCGCTCAACCAACTAGTGGTAGAGGTGGAACGCCGTGAAGACAAGGACATCGAACATGTATTTGAGTTCGGTCGTCCGGTATGCTTCTTTACCCAAGATGCCAGCGAACGTTTGCATTATTTCAACTTTACCGCTTCCGTCAACTATGTGGACGAAGACCGTATGGTAGTCATCCTTCCCGGAGCCTCCGCCCTCATGGATATACAGAACGCTGACCGCCTAGGTGTACAACTCTACTTTGATGAAACCAGCTACCGACTCATGTTCGAGGCCCTTGGACAAGTTATCAAGGCGAAAGGAAACCGATTGGCCGAACTTCGGGACATTTTTCATGGCACTCAGAAGACTTCCACCTTCAGCTTTGCCCCAACCCGTTTCCCATGGCTCAATCCGACTCAGGAAGAAGCAGTCAACAAGGTCATGCATGCCAAGGATGTGGCTATTGTACACGGTCCTCCGGGAACCGGCAAGACTACCACATTGGTGGAAGCCATTTATGAAACATTGCATCGGGAGAATCAAGTATTGGTCTGTGCCCAAAGCAACATGGCAGTGGACTGGATTAGCGAGAAGCTAGTGGATAGAGGTGTACCCGTTCTCCGTATCGGGAACCCTACCCGTGTGAACGACAAGATGCTGTCCTTCACCTACGAGCGACGCTTCGAAAGCCATCCCGACTATCCGCAGTTGTGGAGCATCCGCAAGGCTATCCGCGACCTTCATTCACAGAACCGCAAAGGAGCCAATCGGGAAAACATCCGTCAGAAAATCAATTCACTGAAGGATAGAGCCACAGAATTGGAAATCCGTATCAACGAAGCCTTGTTCAGCGAAGCAAGAGTCATTGCCTGCACATTGGTCAGCTCAGCCAATCGAGTGCTCATGGGCATGAAGTTCGGCACCTTATTCATTGACGAGGCCGCCCAAGCCTTGGAAGCCGCCTGTTGGATAGCTATCCGTAAAGCCGACCGGGTAGTCTTGGCTGGCGACCATTGCCAACTTCCTCCTACCATCAAGTGCATCGAAGCCATGCGAGGAGGACTGGATGAAACCTTGATGCAGAAGATAGTACGCAACAAACCCGAAGCGGTATCATTATTGAAAATCCAATACCGCATGAACGACGAAATCATGAACTTTTCGTCCGATTGGTTCTATCATGGAGAGTTGAAGTCTGCCCCTGAAGTAAAGTACCGTAGCATCCTGGACTACGACACGCCGATTGTATGGGTCAATACGGAAGGTATGGATTGCAACGAAGAGTTTGTAGGCGAGAGTTTCGGACGCATCAACAAAGCGGAAGCTGCACTCAGCATCGAGGAACTGAAGAAATACATCCTTAAGATAGGTAAGGAACGTTTACTCGAAGAGCGTATAGACTTCGGTTTGATTTCACCCTACAAAGCGCAAGTGCAATACCTCCGTCAACTGATCAAGAAGGATGCTTTCTTCAAGCCTTTCCGTTCTCAAATCACCATCAATACGGTGGATGGTTTTCAAGGCCAGGAACGGGATGTGGTTCTCATCAGCTTGGTTCGTGCCAACGAAGACGGACAAATCGGCTTCTTGAATGACTTGCGACGGATGAATGTGGCCATTACACGCGCTCGGATGAAGCTCATTATCTTGGGGGATGCTTCTACGCTTACCAAGCATCCGTTTTATAAGAAGTTGCATGATTATATTGCTGAAGTGTGATTTTTGTTGATGCTATCCTTACTTTTTTCTTTCTGGCAGCAGAAAGAAAAAAGATAACAAAAAAGAAAGACTGCCGTCTGCACTTTTTGAGCTACTCCGGCACTTTTCTCCGCTGAACAAAAAGAACTCGCTCCGCTCAAACAGCTTTTTGTTCTTAACGCTCCGAAAAGCACCTCCGCTTCACGCTCAAAAAGTGAGGCCGGACATTCTTGACGCAACATTGCTTCGCTCGTTATGGTGGATGTTTTTCAAGCGTAACATACACACAAGAACAAATCAACCCAAAAACAAGCGAAGCGACGTTTACACCATCACCCACCTCATAAGTTCCGGCATTTAGTGGAAGAGCGTGAAGAAAAATGGAGATTTTTCCGTGAAGAACGAAAAGCTGTTTGACCATACCACTATATAAAAATCAAAAGAGAGTTTCGATGAGCGTAGCGAATAGCAGAAGCAAGTTCTTTTCGTTTAGGAAAAACCTCCATTTTTTAGATCTGGAACGGGAGCCGGCGAATTTTCTTTTTGTTTCGTTTTTCTTTTGTTCGGGCAAAAGAAAAATGAAAAAGCATCACTTAAAGCTTACTCATAAACCGTTCACGGTCTACAATGTAGCGTACATGCACAGCTTCGCCAATAACACCCTTGCTGTCTTCCGCCTTGATTTCGAAGGTCAGTTTGCGTCCCTCTACCTCCGTGAGCACCGCCGTAGCCTTAATCGATTCATCTACCGGTGAAGGTTTCACATGCGAAGTATTCATCATTGCCCCTACCGTAGTCGAGCCTTCAGGCAGATGCTCCGCTACAGCCAGCATTGCCGCATTTTCCATCAATGCTACCATGGCTGGAGTAGCAAACACATGCAAATCACCACTACCCATAACAGCAGCCACATGGTCTTTCGAGACCACCAAAGTCGAAGTATAAGTCAAACCTATTTCCATAATCAAACATCATTAAAGCAACAAAGTTACACGAATTTTCTTGGGAGATAACTATAAATTCATTTAATTTGCGACAAAAATGACAAGAAGATGAAAAAACTATTAATTATACTATCATTTGCTTGCTGCATCATGGCTGTGCAAGCACAAAATGTGAACCTCAAGAAATCAGTAGAAGACGGTATCAAGACCAGTATCCAACAAACCGAAAACCGTGAGTGGAAAGAAGCATTCGCCACTTGCCGTGCCTTGGACGGATTGATTGCCGTAGAAGAACAGAAAACCAAGCAAGCTGCTCCTGAATTGCATTACTTGGTAAGCAAGGAACGTTTACGCATGTACATGCGGTTGAACAATGCCGAACAGAGCAAGCTACAGATAGCGAAGTTGGAAGACTTTGCCTCAAAAGCCAAGAAGGATGAAGTGAGCGAAGACCTTCTCATGACCAAAGCCGGCTATTACCAGAAATTCGGAATGAACGACAAGAGCTTGCAATGCTATAAGGAATTGGTACAGAAACGTTCGGCAGGTAAAGATGAACAAGGAGTGGACAAGTGCTTTCAGGACATGCTTACTCAAGCCAAGACCGGAAAGAACGCTTCACTGACCCGTGCCCTCGAACGCCTTTACACCAATTGGCAGGATTCCATCAAAGCTGTAAAAGCAGCACAAGAACTCAAGTCCTTGCAGGATGATTATGCCGCATCACAGAACATCCTCCGCCAGAAAGAAAGCAAAATCAGCACACAGAAAGGAACCATTATCTTCCTCTGCATCTTGGCAGCAGCCCTTGCCGGTTCGTTGCTGTTCTTTATCGGTGTCATGCTCAAGCATATCCGTCAAATCAAGAAATTGAAAACCAGTCTTACCATTGCCAACGAAAACAATGAATCGAAAAGTAAGTTCATCAACAACATTGGCTGTCAGATTGCTCCGTCACTCGATGCCATCGAAGCCGGACAAGCAAAGACACATGTCAAGGCACTGAAAGAACTGATGGTTCATACCCAAGCTTATATGGAATTGGAAAGTACCCGTGAGGAACAATACGAAATGAAGGACATGAACATCAGCACTCTGTGCGAAAGCATCATGAACAAAGCCCAGGAAAGTTTCAAACCGGGTGTAGAAGCCACTTTGAATGTACCTCGTGTTAGTGTCCGTACCAATGCCGAAGCTTTGGAAAACATCTTGTTGTATTTGCTTGGCAATGCAGCACAACATACCGAAAGCGGAAAGATTACATTGGAATTCAAGAAGCGCAGTGCCCATTCGGGACAGTTCATCGTGACTGATACCGGTACCGGCATTCCTGAAGAGAAGCGTTCCAACCTGTTCAAGCCTTTCGCCGAAGTACAAGACTTGACCAAGGGAGACGGCCTTGGTCTTCCGACTTGTAGCCTCATCGCTTATAAACTCAATGGTACCCTCCGTTTGGATGAGGAATACAAGAAAGGTACCCGATTCGTGTTGGAATTGCGGTCGTGATCAATTTTAGGCACGGATTTCACGGATTTCACGGATTTAATTGATGTTGGCATACACTAAAAACCGTGTTAATCCGTGTAATCCGTGCCTAAAAGACATTTACTCTCGACGTTTAAACCACCGTTCTTCCAAAGTCTGCATCACCTCGTACCAATTCGGGATATAGAGCGTAGCCACCACCGTATTGACCAACATACCGAAGACCACCGCAGCACCCAATGCTACACGACTACCCGCACCGGCACCCGTGGCAAAGAGCAACGGCATTACCCCCAACACGAAGGTAAACGATGTCATCAGAATCGGACGAAGTCGCACGCTTCCAGCCTCGAAAGCCGCCTCACGGATAGAATTGCCCGCTTTGCGATAATCGCGCGCAAACTCCACAATCAAGATACCGTTCTTGGCCGAAAGGGCTATCAAGAGGATGATACCGATTTGCGTGTAGATGCTCACCGGTTCGCCCATCAGCCAACAACCCAACATCGCCCCGAGAATGGCAATCGGCAAGCCCATCACCGCAGCTACGGGACTTGTCCAACTCTCGTACTGAGCCGCCAACACCAAGTAAGCCACCAACAAAGCCATCACCAAAACAATCGTCGTTGAGCCACTGGCCTTCGTTTCCTGATAAGCCACCGATGTCCACTCATAACCGAACTCATTGCCTAATTGATTCTTGATTAAACTACCCACGGCCTCAATGGTTTCTCCCGAACTGCTTCCCGGTGCCGTATTGGCCGTAACGGAGGCCGACTGATACATATTGTATCGGCTCACTTGGTCCATACCCAACACTTGTTCCACCTGCATAAAAGTATGGAACGGTACCATCTCGCCCTTCGAGTTTTCCACGCTCAACTTCAGCACATCGTCGATGTATTTCTGGGCATTCTCACCGGCACCCAACTTCACTTGATAAATGCGTCCGAATTCCACGAAATCATTGACATACGCCTGTCCCAAATAGTAAGACAAAGTCGCAAATACCTGATTCAAGTTCAAGTCCATCAGCTGCACCTTGTCACGATTGATGTTCAGATAGAACTGAGGCACATCGGCTTGATACATACTGCTGAGCGAAGCAATGGCCGGCTCCGTGCGATATTCCGCCAACAAGGTATTGACCGCCTTCTGCAATTCTTCCGCGCCCAGCGACTTCCGGTCTTCCAACTCAAACTGAAGTCCGCCCGTGGCTCCCAAGCCAGGAATGACCGGAGGAATGATACCGAACACTTGAGCCTCCTGCACCAAGGCATAGGCTTCCCGATTGAAACGATTCACCACCGCTTGTGCCGAATGTTCCTTTCCCGAACGCTCCTTCCAGTTTTTCAACACCACAAAGTACGTTGCCGCATTGGGAAGCTCGCCTCCACCCATCACACTGAATCCGTTCACACCCAAGAAGGTTTTGATTTCGGGATATTGCTTCAGGATGGCATCAATCTGCCTGCCCACCGCCTCGGTTCTTTCCAAAGAAGATGCCGCCGGAAGTTGGACAGACACCACGAAATAACCATCGTCTTCCTCGGGCATAAAGGTGGTAGGCCACTTCACAAAAAGCAGGAAGGCGATAACGGAAAGCACCACAAACGAACCGATAGCCATCACCGGACGAGCCAACAACCACTTGACCGAATGATTGAAGGTTCGTTGCATCCAATCATTGAATCGGTCGAACCACTTAAAAAGTTTGTTCTTCTGCTTAGGAGTCGGTTTCAAGAGGATGGCACAAAGCGCCGGAGAAAGCGTCAATGAGTTCAAGCCACTTAATACCGTAGATGCCGCAATGGTCAAGGCGAATTGCTTGTAAAGCTGGCCTTGAATGCCACCTATCAAGGTGGTAGGAATGAATACCGCCAACAATACCAGCATCACCCCGATAATCGGCCCCGTAATTTCGCTCATCGCCACTTCCGTTATCTTCCGCATATCCACCTTCTCGCCTCTTGCTTCAGCCTCATCCAGCAGACGCGTGACATTCTCCACCACCACAATGGCATCATCCACCACAATGGCAATGGCCAATACCAAACCGAACAAAGTCAACGTATTGATGGAGAAACCCAAGAGTGCCATCACCGCCAAGGTACCTATCAACGATACGGGAATGGTGATGCAAGGAATCAAGACCGCCCGCCAACTTTGCAGGAAGAAGAACATCACCAACACCACGAGGATAGTTGCCTCGATGAAGGTCTTCATCACTTCGTCGATGGAATCGTGTACCACTTCCGTCGTGTCGAGCGTCACCTGATAGCGGATGCCTTGCGGAAAAGCTTCTGCCAGTTCCGCCATCCGTTCCTTCACGCCTTTCGCCACATCGAGTGAATTGGAACCGGGAAGCTGATAGACGGCAATACCCGCCGTAGGTTCGCCCTCCAGACGGGAAACCACATTGTATTTCTGACTCCCGAGTTCAATCCTTGCCACATCCTTCAACCGGAGAATTCGTCCACCATCCTCCACCCGAAGAATGATTTCACCGAACTCATCGGGGGTAGTCAAGCGACCTTTCACATTCAAGGTGTATTGAAAAGCATTGTTACCCGAACGACCGAAAGGTTGGCCGACATTCCCTGCCGACACCTCCATATTCTGTGCCTGAATAGCGGCATACACTTGTTGGGCACTGAGATTACGGATACGCATTGCCTCGGGGTCGAGCCAGATACGCATCGAATAGTCACCGGCACCCATCACATTCACCGCACCCACTCCCGGCACACGGGTCAGTTGGTCCACCAAATTCAAGTCGGCATAGTTG